>JBBSAX010000074.1:0-20941 GCA_038251885.1 Pyrinomonadales bacterium
ATTCCGAAAGTGCCGAAGGAAAAACTGACTTTACTTCAGAAATTTCTAATCATCGGCAGAAAACCCGACGCGGGAAAACCTATTCCCGAGCGAACCATTTTATAGAATTCTAACGGATTGTGAAGCTACTCATTTTTGTTACTATAGTCTTTTATTTCCTGTAAAAGTTTATTGTTGACGGTTTTCAGATGCAAATCGCGTTGCGGGAAAGGAATTTCGATTTCCGCTTCTTTTAATGCTTTGAAAATTCCGATAGCAAGATCGCTTTTGACGTTCATCCATCTTGAGGCAACAGTTGTCCAAGCGCGGAGTTGGAAATTTAGAGAACTTTCTCCAAATTCGATAAAGAGAGTTCGCGGTGGCGGTTCTTTGACAATATCGGAATGCGACAACGCAACCTTTGTCAGCAGTTCGATTATTTTTTCGGGATCGTTTCCGTAAGCTACACCGACATCTACCTGAATCCGACGAATTCTGTCGGAAAAAGTCCAATTTGTAACTTCTTCGGAAATCAGATGTCCATTCGGCACGATTATTTCCGCGCCTTCGAGCGTCCGCAAAACACTTGCCCGCAAACCGATGCGTTTAAGATCGCCCTGTGTTTCGCGCAGTTGCAGAACATCGCCGACTTTGACGGGACGTTCAAAAAGGAGAATCAAGCCTGAAACAAAATTATTAACTATATTTTGCAAACCGAAACCCAAACCGACACCGAACGCACCGGCGAGAATCGTGAATTTGCTTAGGTCAATACCGAGAGCGGCGATGGCAATGAAAAATCCGACCAGAAGAAGGCTGTAATGCAGAATTGTCGAAATTGCGTAAGGCACGCCGCCGGCAAGATTTACGCGTGGATAAACGTCTTCGTGTAAGACAAACCGAACGAGCCGCGAGATAATAAATGCCAGCCAGACCGTAAATAAAAATGCTAAAATGTCGCCGAGAGAAATACTGATCGAACCGATCTTCAATTCCGCAAAAATGATTCCGCTGATGTAATTAAAAAGCGGTTCGCGCACGGAAAGAACATTGAGAGTTAAAATAAACCAGATTATTGCCGCGATCCAGCGCACGACGCGCAAAATTTTATCTTGCACGAGCCGCCGGTGCGTTTTTATCATTCCGAGCGTTGAAAAAGGACGCACACGCACTCCAAATGTCATCAAACTCTGAAGAACTCTAACGACGGCATAAAGAATCAGGGCAACATACGCGCTTCCGAGTAAACCGTTGCCGATGATTCTGCCAAGACTGACGTAGCCGAAAGCGTTCGTGATAAAAGCGATTGTGAAAACAACGATTGCAAGCGGAATAACTTTTTTAATGATATTGAAAATGCGCTTATGTCTGACTTGAATACTGTCCGAAAGTTTTTTAGAGCGCAGAAACCAGACGAAAAAAATAACCCCGCCGAGCATTTCCGCCAAAAACAGATAACGCGTAATAATCGGCAGAGAAGTGAAAATATCGCGTAATCTGTCAACGAAATAAAAGATCATCAGCGCATTGAGAATCCGAAACATCGGTTTTTCCAATAAACGCCGGAGAATCAGAATTCCGGGAATTAACGCCAGTGCGCCCAAAATCGCGGTCAGCATTCGCGGCGGTTGCGGGTAAAACCAACTGCTTAAAAGAATCGTGAGAACAAGCGAAGTTGCTACCGGAATTTGGAAAACACTCATCGCCCTCTTTATTTTCGGTTCTTTTTTGATGAGCGGTTGAACTCTCTGTCGCACCCAATACAAACTGACAATCAGCAAAATCAGAATAAAGAGATGCCAGAAAAAACCTTCCTGTTGTTTTAAGGAATAATTTTGCAATTCGGTAAATTGCTTGACAAAGGAATTTTCCGTTTCCGTTATCAATCCGTTTGCCGAACTTGTTTGCCGATGCGCTTTCCAGATCGGCGGACTATCTCTGACAAAAAGATGTGTTAATGCTTCTTCGCGGACATTTTTAACAGTTTCGAGTATTTCATTGATGCGCTTTTCCTGTTCGCTGATACGCGATTGCAAAGTGAGCAAATCGCCGCGTTTTTTCTGCACATTCGCCTGTGTGTTTTTGATCGCTGTTTCTATTGTACCGATGCTTTCCCGGATTTCTTGCGGAACTTCCGCCGGTGGTGAATCCGAAGTTCCATCGGCAGATTTTGTCGAATTTAATGTTTTCTGCCAAATGTCGGCAAGCGTTTCGAGTTCTTTGATTTGTGTGTCGAGCGAAGTCCCAAAAGTCTTCAAATCACTCTTCCAATTCGGAATTTCAGAGCCGAGAGATTTCCAATCCTGACTTAACTTATTCAGTATATCAAGCGAAAGTTGTTGCGAAAGTTGCTGAGTCGTTTCAGGTAAAATCGTATCTATTTCCGTTTTTAATGTCGGAATTTTCTGCTCGATGTTTGAAATTACCGTATTGTTGTCAATAGTTTTCTGGATTTCCTGAAGTTTTCTCCGTGTCGCTTCAGCCTGCGTAATTACTTCGGAAAGCGGAATCGGTGTCTCTTCGGGAGTCGCTCTCGGAATCGAGGCGTTTTCGGTAGAATTTGAATTTGATAAAAGATTTTCCTGTGCGCCGACCGAAAAGGTAAGAGAAATCAAATTGATCGCAATTAGAAAAATTGCAAAAAATGGGCGGAATTTTCTTAGATTTGATTTCATTACTTTAAATTTAATCATAACTTTAAAAAAGTAAAACGCCATCAGACAAGACGACGTAATAAATTTTCGATTTTCGATTTGTAATTTTCGATTGAATATATCAGCCGGCAATTGCAAGTGCTTGACGCACTTTTGCAGGTTGAATTTGAATCAGACTTTGCGGCGCATCTGCCAGCCAGGTCGTCGGACAAACGCCGCACGTCGTGCATTTTTCGACCGCCGGACACGGTTTTGAAGAAAGTGCTTCCTGCGCTTTTTGGTGTTCTGTTTTCAAGAAATCGAACGATAACCCTGAATCAACGATTGACCACGGCAGAAATTCGCCATAATCCCGGTCGCGTGAAGTGTGAAACGCCGGATCAATTCCCGTAACTCGCAACGCTTCTTTCAAATTTCCTTTCAAACGCGCCGCCGTTTCGATAACCTTTGCGACATTTCGATCACCGGAAGAAAATAACGCCTGTTCGTGCGCTATTCTCGCGCTCATCGCACGGACTTCGACGTTCGGAATGCGCGACAAATTTTTAGAAACCCATTTCAGACGGTTTTTGAGTTCCTTTTCATCGCAAATCGCGTCCCATTGCAGCGGCGTGTTCGGCTTCGGCACGAAACCGTTAAGCGACGGAATGATTTTCCCCGCAAAACCGAATTTTTTGCCTGCTTCGAGCATTCTGTCTTTCACGCGCTCGACAAGGACGATCATTTCTTCTAAGTCTTCGTAAGTTTCCGTCGGCAAACCGACCATCAAATAAAGTTTGATCGTCAACATTCCGCGATCAAAAACCGCGCCGCAGATGTCAACAATCTCGTCATTTGTCAAATTTTTATTAATAACGCGGCGAAGTCTGTCCGAACCCGTTTCGGGCGCGACGGCGATTTGCTGATCTTTCGATTCGACAAGCGCGTCGAGCAATTCATCGGAAATTTGATCTAAACGCAAAGACGAAACCGAAATGCGATATTCCATTTTACGAAGCTCGCTCAAGATCGTCGAAATTTCAGGATGATCGCAAACTGCGGTTGAAACGAGTCCGATTTTGTTAGTTTTTGAACGCCATTCCTGCGCTTTCGCCAAAATATCTTTCGCCGGAACAACGCGCGGCGGATAATAATTATAACCAGCCCAACAAAAACGACAGCCTTGCGAACAACCGCGCGAGATTTCAACAAGCAGACGTTCGCCCATTTCCGCTTCCGGTGACCAAACCGAAGTCGAAGGACAAAAAATATCTTGATTTATCAAAAAATCCGCGAGTTCGGTTTCACCGCGTTTCATCGCGCGACGCAAAGTTCCTTCCTTCGGATTAGTTGCCGCAAGTGCGCGTCCGACTCGTTTCGGAACGCCTTCTTCTTTCGGCACATAATCGAAAACCGTGCCGTCTTCGTTGTAGATCACATCGTAAAGCGACGGAATATAAAATCCGCGTCCGATCTTGGCGAGATTAAGTAAAATATCTTCTTTATTTCCGTGTTCAAAAATCGCGTCGGTTAATTGAAAAGCAAGAATTTCGCCTTCGCCGACGGCGATAATATCTGTAAAATCGGCAATTGGTTCAGGATTTAAGAATGAAGCCGCGCCGCCCATTACAATTAAAGGATCGAAATGCGTGCGATCTTTTGACCAAACCGGAATCTGCGACATTTGCAGCATTCGCGCCATATTTAAATAATCGGTTTCAAACGAAATCGAAAACGCGACGACATCAAATTTATTAACCGGAGTCTGAGTTTCCAAAGATAAAAGCGGCGTGCGCGATTTTTCGTATTCGCGCATCTCGAAATCGTCCGGCAGAAAGACTCTTTCGCACGAAACTTCGGGAATGTTGTTGAAAAGTTCATACATTGTGTGAAGTCCGAGATTCGCCATTCCAATCGAATGCGTGTTCGGATAACACAACGCAATGCGAAGCGATGCGCCGTGTTTGATTGTAAAACCTTCTTCAGCAGAGAGTTTCTTTTTGTAACTTTCGATTATTTTCTTCATAAAGCAAACTGAAAGTATATCAAAAAGAGGGAAATTTAGCCAAAAATCATTTTAATCGTGAAGTTTTCTCGATAAATGTGTCAATTTTATGTGAATTCTAAATACTAAAACATTTTCCTAAAGTTTGTCACCAAAAAACTTTAACACTCTTTTTTCGGCTTGACGGGTTTGTTCGTGTTCCGCGCCGAGTTTTTCCTTGAGAATCTGGTAATTTTCGAGCATCATCTTTTCGCCGCGCATCGTTTCGCCAAGATACATCAGACATTCGCCAAATAAACTGTTTGCCGCCGCCAGATGCCAATGACCTTCGGGTAAATTCCGCCGGCGCAACTCCGAACATTCTTCAATCGCAGTTTTGGCTTGCGAGAATTCGCCTTGCGCCATCAAGGCTCTTCCCAAAAGCAATAGGCAACTGCCGACAACGTGATGCTTATCGGGCAAATTTGCGCCGCGTTTCGCCAATACTTCGCGCAAAAGTTGTTCGGCTTCAGCGTGCTTTTCGCGGTGGATCAAAACGTGTGCAAGATTATATTGAGACCAAGCCGTGGTGGCGTTGTCGTCACCAAAAATTTTGCAGGACATAACCAATGCTTCACGCCCCAATTGCTCGGCTTCTTCGGAATGTTTGATGTAAATTGTGCCAACCAGATTGTAAAGCATCAAAACAATGTCAGGGTGTTCGCCACCGTGAAATTCGCGTAGAATTTTCAACGCATGGCGATGCAAAGGTTCGGCAAGTTCGCGTTTGTCCAAAAACGTCAAAACTCTTCCCCATTCGCCCATTGTTCGGGCGACTTGGGGATGGTCTTCGCCTAAATGAGTGCGCTGAATTTCCAGTTCTTCGCGGTAAAAGCCGATTGCTTCGTCATATTTCCCCTTCATCCCGGCTAGGTCAGCGAGGTAATCAAGCACATCGGTAATTTCAAGACATTTCTTGCCGCGCAGGTTTCGCAGAGTTTCAAGTCCTTCCCGGCAAAAATCCTCGGCTGATTTAATATCGCCTTTTTCCAATAAAAGTTTGCCGTAATTGTTTAGACTTTGGGCAACCTCCACGCTTTTTCGCGGAAACAGGTAAAGCCGCATTTCAAGAGCAGACTTCAGATGTTTTTCGGCTGATTCAAGCTGACCGAGACTCAAATAAGTCAAACCGAGAGTTGCTTCAAGATTGGCGGCGATCTCGGGTTGGTTGGCAAAATCGGTTTCGATGCTTTGGGCGGCGATGGACAAAACTTCGATGACTTTAACATCTTTGCCGATGACTCGCGGGTCGGCAGAAGCGAGCATTTTTTGTAAAAATTGCGTGGTTTTTTCGGCTCTGTCGCGTTGTCGTTGGGCGATTCGAGCCTGTCGTTTGGTGGATGCTAAACCCGCAACCAGGGCGGCGAGAATGCCGGCACCGGCGGCGGCGGCGGCTTTATTGCGTTGGATAAATTTGGAGGCGCGATACCCGAACGAATCCTGCCGCGCCAGCACCGGCAAATCTTTCAGATAGCGATTGATGTCTGCGGCAAACTGTTCGACCGATACATATCGCCGATCGGGTTCTTTGCGAATCGCCATTAAGATTATGTTGTCCAGATCGCCGCGAAGCTGATTGACGGGGAACGAACGCCGGTTAAATGCTACTTGTTTCCGTGCAGCCACAGAACTCGGTTTCTGCGGTTCGGAATCGGTGATGACTCCGGACATTTCAAGCTGATTACTGCTTTTCATTTTGAACGGTCTTTCCCCGGTCATAAGTTCGTAAAGCACAATCCCAAGCGAATAAATATCCGTCGAGGTCGTGACGGGTTGTCCCATAATTTGTTCAGGGCTGGCATATTCGGGAGTCATCACTTGGGTCGTGTTGCGGTCAAGTGTTTGATGCAAATCGGGATTAATGAGTTTGGCAATTCCGAAATCAAGCAGTTTCGGCACGCCGCCCGTGGTGACAAAAATGTTTGAAGGTTTGATGTCGCGGTGAATAATCAGGTTTTGATGGGCAAAAATAACCGCCGCACAGACTTGGAGAAAGAGTTTCAGCCGTTCGTTGACGGAAAGTCGGTTTTCGGTGCAATACTTATTCACCGGCAAGCCGTCCACGAAATCCATCACGAGATATGGCGAACCGGCTTCGGTCACGCCGCCGTCGAGCAATCGGGTGATGTTCGGATGGTCGAGAGCCGCGAGAATTTGTCGTTCATAACGAAAACGGCGAATTATATCATCGGTGTCTAATCCGCGTTTGATGAGTTTGATGGCAACCAGTTTTTCAAATTGTTCGTCCGCCCGCGAAGCCAGATAAACCGCGCCCATTCCGCCGCGCCCAATCTCTTTTTCGATTTTGTATGAACCGATTTGTTTCCCAACCAAAGAAGTTTCGTCAGCGACTAATCGAGAAACCGAAACCAACGGATTTTCAATAAAGTCCGCCACATTCTCGTCAGAATCTAACAAAGCCAGAACTTCGTCAATAATTAAATTGTCGCCATTGGATTTTTGTCGGATAAAAGCAAAGCGTTCAGCGGATGGCAGTTCGACCACGAGGCTGAAAATTTCCTTGACTTGTTGCCATTGCTCATTCGTCATAAAAAATAGGAAGTCAGGAATGCCGACGGCAAAACCTTATTCGTTGCTCATCGTTTTATACAACCAAGCCTTGGCAATTCGCCATTCACGTTTGACCGTTGCCGGTGAAATATGCAGCACAACGGCGGTTTCTTCAACCGTCAGCCCGCCGAAAAATCTGAGTTCGACAATTTTGCCCTGAGCTTCGTCAATTGCCGCAAGTTGTTGAAGCGCATCATCCAGCGCGAGAAGGTCAACTTCTTGTTCTTTGGCAAAACTGATGGCTTCGTCAAGCGAGAGTTTTTGAACGCCGCCGCCGCGTTTTTCTCTGACTTGTCCGCGGGCGTGGTCAACCAAAATGTGCCGCATCGTTTGCGAAGCGAAAGCGAAAAAATGAGCGCGGTCTTGCCAATTAACATCGGAAATATCAATCAATTTCAAATATGCTTCGTTGACCAAAGCCGTCGGTTGAAGCGTGTGGTCAGGGCGTTGACGGCGCAGATATTGGGCGGCTACTTTGTGAAGTTCATCATAAACAAGCGGAATCAAGTCATCTACGGCTTCGCGGTTGCCGCCGCTCCAAGCCTTCAAAATTAGTGTGATGTCTTTTGATTTTTGCTGATTCAGAAAAACTCCAAAAAGTATTGCGAATTAAATACTTTGCACGATAATTATAGATGATTTTTGTCGCCCTCACAATTTTATTCAGAACTTTTGAGCCGCTTCTTTCAAAAATATCGTTAATAGTTATAGAGGGAAAATTTAGTATTTACGACAAATTCGTTTGGACGCAACTCGTTTTGAGTTTCTGTCAAACCATTATGTATCCAATTTATTTTGAGGAAAAAACTATGTTAATTAATTTTAGAGCAAATGTGCAAAAAAGGATTTATTCATTATTTACGATTCTATTTTGTGTCGGAATTTTAGCGGCGAACAACTTCGCCGGAATGTTTGAAACGCCGGGTTTTATAGACGATACGTTTCGTCCGGTTCTGAATGGAGCCGCCGGCAATGCCAGCCGGACGGTGGTTCAACCCGACGGAAAAATACTGGTCGTCGGATTTTTCCATTTAATTAACGGCACAAATAAAAACAATCTGACGAGATTTAATGCCGACGGCACGCTTGATACTTCGTTCGATACGAAAAGCGGTGTGGACGGCTCACTTTCTGCCATGGCTTTACAGCCTGACGGAAAAATAATCATCGGCGGTTTTTTCTCAAACTTCTCGGGTCAGCCGGTCGGAAATATTGCTCGTCTTAACTCTGACGGCTCGTTTGACATCACTTTTAATTCATCGGGTTTGTTTAGCACCTCAGGCGCAAACAACACCGTTAATGACATATCGGTTCTGTCGGACGGCAGAATTCTCATCGGCGGAGATTTTACCAGCTATAACGGCACGGCTATCAACCGCCTTGCCAGACTCAACGCTAATGGAACTCGTGACACTTCTTTTAACATCGGCACTGGTCCGGCTAACTCGGTGTTTGCAATCAAGCAATACTCCGGCGGCAAAATTCTGATTGGCGGATTTTTTACAACTTACAATGGCATGGCGAGTGCGCGGATTGCGAGAATCAATTTTGACGGCAGTCTTGATACTACTTTCAACATCGGAACGGGTGCCGTCGGCGGTCAGGTTCGCACGTTTGCAGTTCAGCCCGATGACAAAATTGTCGTCGGCGGAGCTTTCACGACCTTCAACGCGGTGGCGAAGAACGGCATCACTCGGCTGAATTCCGATGGAACTAATGATTCCACTTTCAGCTCAACGGGAAGCGGAGCAACGGTCGGCGCAATTGCGCTTCAGTCAGACGGCAAGTTGATTGTCGGCGGCAGCTTCTTTCAGATTGGAGGCGGAACTCGCCAATCCATCGCCCGTCTTAACGCGGATGGAACTTTTGACGCGACGTTTGATCCGGGAACGGGACTCAATCCAACCGGAGAAATTAATGATTTAGCTCTGCAAACCGATAATAAGGTGGTTTTGGTCGGAAATTTCACATCATATAACGGAACCAATCGCGGCAGTATTGCCCGCGCCAATACTAACGGAAGTCTCGAAACCGGTTTAAACGCGACTGCATCTATCACCGGAAGCGTAAGTGCGATTGCCCGACAATCCGACGGTAAAGTCTTAATCGGTGGAACATTTAACGCGGTCAATGGCACGGCGCGAGTGAATATCGTGCGGCTTAACGCGGGCGGCACGCTCGATGCTTCTTTTAATCCCGGAACAGGGGCAAACTCCGCAGTTAATTCAATTGCGATCCAATCGGACGGAAAAATAATCATCGGCGGCGGCTTTCTCACCTACAACGGTGTTTCGGTTAATCATATCGCCAGACTAAATGCGGATGGAAGCCTTGATACCTCTTTCAACGGCGGAACGGCTTTTGGATTAGGCGCAGTCGGCATTAACACGATTGCGTTTCAAACCAGCGGAAAAATTCTGGTCGGCGGCACATTTTTGACCTACAACGGCGTTGCTGTCAGCCGGATTTTAAGATTGAACGGCGACGGAAGCCTTGATACTTCGTTTTCAGTCGGAACAGGAGCAAGCAGCACAGTTCGCAAGATAGTCGTTCAACCGGATCAGAAAATTGTTGTCGGAGGCGATTTCCAAACATTCAACGGGGTTACAAAAAACCGCATTATGCGACTCAATGCCGACGGAACTGACGATTCATCGTTCATTACCGGCACATCATTTAACAATTCAGTAATTGATTTAGTGTTACAGGCTAATGGCAAAATAATACCGGTTGGAAGTTTCACGACCTTTAACGGCACAACCAGAAATCGTGCCGCACGGCTCAATGCGGATGGATCACTTGATACTACATTTGACTCCGGTGTCGGATTCAACTCGACTGTAAATACAATTGCTCCAACGGAAGACGGCAAATTCATCGTCGGCGGAAATTTTGCAACCGTTGCCGGATTACCGAGAAATCGTCTGGCACGGCTCAAAGCAAACGGCAATTTTGATCCGAAGTTTCTTTCCGGTTTGGGACCGATAAGTTCAAATAGCCCGCAAATTCAGACCATCGTTCCGCACAATGGCAAGTTTTTGATTGGCGGTTTGTTTGAAATTTTTAACACAAGTCCGACAGCCGGACTTGTCAGACTGTCTAACGCTACCAAAACACAGGTTGACTACGATGGTGATGGCAAGACTGATTATGCAATTGCACGTCAATATGGCGGCATTGGTCGGCAGACTTATTGGATATATTTTAGTAATAAAACTGACTATATCAGTTTTGATTTTGGGGTATTTGGACCGGATATTCTTCAGCCGGGCGATTACGACGGAGACGGGAAAACCGATATTGCGGTATGGCGTGCCACTCCGGCGGGGGGCGAATCTAATGCCTACTTTATAACCTTAAGCTCGACCAATACGACGAAAGTAGTTCAGTTTGGAAGCCCCGGTGATTTTGCCTTGAGCGATGATTACGACGGCGATGGTAAAGATGATATGTGTGTCTGGCGTTATCCCTCGATAAATGAGGGACCAGGACCGGCGACTTGGATTTATCGAGGAACTTTCAACAATCCAAACCAAAACCTGACTTATATTCCTTGGGGAATGCGCTACGGAACGCAAGAGGATCAAAGGGACAAGCCGTTCACAGGCGATTATGACGGGGACGGTAAAGCGGATTTTCGACTTTCGCGTCGTGCGGACATAAACAATCCAAATTCAAACCAGCCGGCAATTATCTACACTTTGACAGGAAAGGGAGCTATTTCAAACGACTACTTTGGGTTAGCCGGTGATAGAACTATTTCCGGCGACTTTGACGGCGATGGTCTTACCGATCTGACCGTTGCCCGCGGCTTCAACTTCGCGCCCGGCACGACAACTTGGTATATCCGTTACACAAGCGGGATACCCGATTTACAAATTCAATGGGGTGCCGGTGCGCTTGACCAGTTTGCCCAAGCTGACTATGACGGCGACGGCAAAACCGATATAGCAGTTTATCGCCGCGGAAATGAAAATAACTTTTATATTCTCCGATCAAGCGACAATTCGCTGATGGTTACCCAATGGGGAACAGCCGACCCGGATGGCGGACCGGGTAGTGATAAAGCGGTTATTTCATACAACAACCATTGACGGAGCATTTGATTGATTCGGGTTTGCTTTCTGTGAAAACTCATTCAAAACAGGTCCGAATCAAACAACAAAACTTTATATCGGCACGCCCAAAAGCTTACTATTTGGATACAGAATTTATTGGGGATAAAAATATGAAGAATCTACGAATTTCAGGTTATTTAACTTTTTTGACATTAACCATCGGCTTACTTTTGACGCTGGTTTCGTCAGCAAGTGCCGCCACGTTTGTTGTCAATGATTTGAACGATGTAATTGACGCAACACCCGGCAACGGCGTTTGCGAAACAGCAACCGGCAACGGCATTTGCACATTGCGAGCCGCTATTACAGAAGCAAACACGCTTGCCGGTGCTGACATTATTACACTTCCTGCCGGAACATACACGCAAACTTTAGTCGGCACAAACGAAGACGTAAACGCGAATGGCGATTGGGATATAACTACCGATATAACAGTCAATGGTGCCGGGTCAGGAACCACAATTTTGCAGGCGAATGCCGCACCGCTGACCGCAACCGAACGTGTGTTGCACATTATCGGCAGCGGTTCATTTGTTACCCTCAACGATATAACATTCCAAAACGGCAACCCTGCCGATGCCGGATCTTCTGTCTCGGCAGGCGGCGGAATTCGCGTTCAAGGCGGATCTGCAACTGCGGTAACGACGTTCAATCGCGTTGTCGTTCAGAATAATCATACAGGTTGGGGAGGTGGCGGGATTGCCGCCGCAAGCAATGACCAAACTATCACCATCAACAACAGCACAATCAACGCAAATACGGCAGGCGACGTCGCTACGGGTGCAAACACTTGTCACGGTGCGGGAATCGCGTTTCAAAACCGCGGCAAACTAAATTTGACCAATTCAACAGTCAGTAATAATGTGCTTTCTGCAAGTGCATCGCCATCATTAACATTTGGCGGCGGTATCTCCATGTCAGTTGCTCAACCGAATACTGCGGTAATTACAGGCAGCTCGATCAGTAATAATTCGATTGGCTCAGTTCCGATGACTTCAAATACAGGCAGTTTTATCGGCGGCGGAATTTTTTCAACCGGCACAACGATTACAATCAGCGGCTCAACAATCAGCGGAAATTCGGTTGGCGGCTCGGCTGGATCTTTGAGCGGTGGAGGACTTTATTTCAGATCAACCAGCACAGTCGAAACAGCAGTTGTCAGCAATACAACAATCAGCGGAAATTCGGCAAGGCAAGCAGGCGGTGTCGCGGTCAACGCACAAGGCGGCACTGTAAACGCAACCTTTACTAACACAACAATCAACGGAAATACTGCCACACTGCTTAACGGCGGCGGGCTTGAAAGCACTAGCAGTCTTGGAAGCGGATTTCCTACTGTCAATATGACAAATTCAACCGTCAGCGGAAATTCGGCGGTTAACGGTGCCGGGATTTACAGCGGTTTTATCAATTCTATAATTAATTTGAATTACGTTACCGTTGCTTCAAACACTGCGACCACAAACGGCGGCGGATTGAATAACGGGGGCGGAACAATAAACTTAAAAAACTCGATTGTTGCCGATAATGGCGCGGTAACGGGTCCTGATATTTCCGGCACGATTACCTCGCAAGACTACAACCACGTTGAGAACACAAGCGGCGGAACATTTTTTACATCGGATGAAAAGACGAGCAAACCTGTCGCCACCTTCTTCGTATTGCCAAACGATGTAACCGGAACTGACCCGATGCTTGGCGCGTTAGCACTAAACGGCGGAACAAGGATGAATCATCTTCCGGCAAATTTGAGTCCGGTAACGAACACAATTCCAAACGGCACAAGTGATTGCGGAGTAGCCGTAACGACATCACAGAGTGCTCTTACTCGTCCGCAACAAACGGGTTGTGAAAAAGGTGCGGCTGAGAGACTTGCGTCATTAGCGGCGGCTTCGCTTGATGGTCGCGTGGCGACGGCGAACGGTGTCGGCATTCGTAATGCGATTGTCGAAATTTCGGGCGGAAGTTTGACGCAACCGATTCAGAGACAGACAGGTTCGTTCGGATATTTCAGATTTACAAATTTAGAAGTCGGACAAACCTACGTTATCACGATTTATTCAAAACGATTCCAATTCGCTAATCCGAGCCGCGTCATTACGCTCAACGAAAGTGTTTCACATTTCGATTTTATCGCCGAGCCGCAATTGCAGAACACAAACGCGCATTTTTAGGCGACGGCAAAACGGATATTGCAATTTCGCGCGGCTTCAACATCACGCCCGGCAACACGATTTGGTATATTCGCTACACCGGCGGTGCGCCGGACGCGACGATCCGTTGGGGCGCAGGCGGTCTCGACAACTTCGTGCAGGGCGATTATGACGGCGACGGCACCACGGACATCGCAGTTTATCGCCGTGGGGGTGAAAACAATTACTACATCCTCCGTTCAAGCAACCAAAAGTTAATGGTTTTACAATGGGGCGCAGCGGTTGATCCCGGCGGTCCGGCATCGGATGTGCCGATTGCCATTTATAACAACCGTTAATTTACAAATAACCATGCTAATAGCAGTTAAACAATATCGGGCTTTTTTGCAGTCAGCCGCGAATTATCCGGTAGATAGTGAACGAGGTGTGCCGACTACCAGCCGGAAAGATTCACCAATATCTATCAAACCCGGTTAAACTGCTGTTTTAATTTCCCTCTTTACAATAAAAAGCCGTCGAATTCTGAATTCAGAATTCGACGGCTTTTTATTAGACATCTTGTGAAATTCAATGCTTTTAGCTTTGAGTTCGTAGTTGTAGATTTCCGAGATCAAATCGCACCGCAGATGTCAACGATTTAATCATTTTTCAGATTTTTATTAATCTATGGTGTGAAGACCGAGATTCGCTATTCCGATTGAATGCGTGTTCGGATAACACAACGCAATCCGAAGCGATGCGCCGTGTTTGATTGTGAATCCTTCTTCTGAAGAAAGTTTTCTTTTGTAGTTTTCGATTATTTTCTTACTCATTATAAAATTATTTCTCTGGAACAAACCCGTTATTTCACTTTATTTATAGGATAAATAAAAGATTTGCGAAGATTTAGTTTTCAGGTGCAGGAATGAGGTTGCAAATAATTTCACAAATAACCAAAATCCTTTGCAAAAAATACGATGTAACTGCCTCTTAACTATAGAACCGCAGTTTAATTTGCTTGCTTTAATTTTAAAGAGTCTGCTATATTATTGAGCATTCATATTCAATACGGGCGGTCTGTCGCTATTTTTCACGAGCCTTTCCAGAAAAAGGTTTTAGCAAATAGTCAATATTTATAAAAGCATGACTTGTGAAGTTTAATTCTTATTCGACACAACGATTAATCAGGAGAAAACTAATGAGAAATTTATCCGTCAAACTTACGATGTTTCTATTTATTTTCACATTGCTGATGTCCGCATCGGTATTTGGTCAAAAAGATAAAAAAGAAGAAAAAAAAGATAAAAAAGATGAAAAGCGAACTGAAAAACAGGTTCGCAAATATGAGGAAGCCCGCGATAAAGCGGTAAAAAAATATGGTGAAGACAGTGATTTCAGAGAAGATGTAGATTTAGAATACAAACGCATCCGGCGCGATCACGCGAGATACGCGTTTGAAATCAACACGACCGATTCAGACGATGAAGTTATGACCAACAGCGGCGATAAAATTCCGAAGAATGATACGCTTTATGACAATTTATTAGCGCAGGATTATGTCAACCGCGTCGGTCAATCGCTTGTTCCGACAAATTCCAATAAACGCTATGGCTTTAAAATCACACTCGAACCGATGCCGAGTGCGCGTTCGCTTTCGACCGGAACGATTTATATCTCGACCGGATTGCTTTCGATGATTGATAACGAAGCGCAACTTGCCTACGCGCTTTCACACGAAATCGCGCACGTCGAAAAAGAGCATTGGAGAGAAGACGTAATGGTCGCGCAATACATTCAAGATCAAGTTAAAGATCAAGAGATGAAAGCCGGAATTGCCGGTGCGGTCGTTGGCGGAATTTTTGGCGGACTTGGCGGAAAAGGTGTCGGAAATGCGATCAGCGGCGCGGCTTTCGGCGCATCGCTTTCTCAATTTCTTGTCAAACTTATTGATAAAAAAACATTTACTTGGGCATTGGCGCAGGAAGATGAAGCCGACAGATTAGCGATGGAATATATGCTCAATCGCAATTACGATGTGCGCGAAGTGCAGACTTTTTATCAAACTTTGCAAACGGCGACAAATGAAGACCCGCGCCTCGCGCTTGAAGAATTTGCCGATCCTGACAGATCAACGGAAAGAATCAAAATGGTCGGCAGCATTATTTCTGCAACTCCTTCGGATCGTTTGAGCAAAACGCTCGTTGGCGCAAGCAATTTACGCGGAAACTATTACGGCAAAGATTCGACCGGAAAACAATTAGGAATTGACCGCAACACGACGGTTGTTCTTAATCGCGTGGCAAAAAATGAAGCCGCAATGAGCGACGATATAAAGGCGAAACTGCAAAACGGTGAAATCTTGGCGGGCGACGGCGAATTTGAAAATATTATGGCGACGCTCAAACGCGACAACGGCGTAATCGCCTTTTATTACGATATGTATGCACTTGCCGAAAGAAATCTGAGTGAATCAATCTCGATTCGTTCGGACGATCCGCTCGGATATTTCTATTACGGAAAAGTTCTGAAATTAACCGCCCGCAAACCCGGCGAAAAAGAAAAAGCTCTGCAATTATTTGCCAAAGCGATTTCGCTCGATAAACGCGGCGCAATTCCGCAATCAAGGCTCTATGTTGCATTGACCAAGATGAGCGGACGGACGACTAATAATATCAAGGAAATCTCGAATGATCTGAAACAATATGTCGTGCTTTATCAACGTATGAACGGCGGCGCGATTCCGTCAAATATGGATATAATTTACGATTATATGCAACAGGCGGGCGAAACGGATTGGAGCGCAGTTCCGGTCGGAAATGTTAAAACAGTTGCCAATTCGACGACCGAACAAGCTGTTTCGACAACTTCGTCGGTTCAGCAAACCCAAACCGAAGCTGACACAACAACTCCGACAACTAAAAAACCAACAACTCGTCGTCCGTAAAAAGTTCAGAGTAATCGCTTTTAGGCGTGAAAATATCGCGGAAATCACGCCTAATGTTGTTTGAAAAATAAATCCGAAAAATGAAAAGCGTTTTAACTGGGAGCGCACGCATCCTTGCGTGCTGAGCTCGAGAGCGCGAAAACAGCTTTGATGTAATTACAACTTGCTTATGAGCAAACGCTTTTCACGCCGTTTTTCAAACGACGTGGCACGCAGGGATGCGTGCGCTCCCAGCTAAAAATTGACTTTATATTATTGGATTTATTTTTCTAAAATTTTCTCAGCCTTTTGTTTTTATTACTCGAAGAAATAAAAATTATGAAACTCAAAATCTTATTTTCGGCTTTTATTTTGGCATTATTTTCAATTTCAATCTTTGCCCAAACATCGCGCGAGCCGTTTATTTTTGAATTGCCCGAAACTTCGACGACGCAATATACAAAGCCGATCATCAGGCTTCCGGCAAAAAGCATTCCGACAATCAGATTTCGCGTTCTCGAACCTTTTGAGCGCGACATAAATTACGGCGAGATTATAATTACGATCAACGGCGAAGGAGTTAATCGCGGCTGCGACAAAACACGCGATCTGCAAGGTAAAGTCATAACTTGTTACGCGCTCAAAGACCGAATCAGCGGTTTTGAAATGGAATCGGGGAAAAATGTCGTCGAAATCAAAGCGACGGATCGTAAAAAACGCGAATTTTATGCGTCTTATGTTGTGATTTTGGGTGATAAAAATGCACCGTCCGAAAAAAACGATTGGACGAACGGCAAGGCTGAAAAATTTGTCGGCAAAAAATACGCAGTCGTGGTCGGCATTTCGGAATATCAATTTACCGATGCCGGTTTGCGAAGTCTGCAATACGCGGACGACGACGCGCAATCGGTTGCCGATTTCTTAAAAACTCCGGCAGGCGGCAGTTTTTCAAGCACCGATATAAAACTTTTGCTTAATAAAGATGCGACGCTCGGCGCATTACGCGGGGCTTTGAGCGACATCGGCAAACGCGCCCGTCAAAATGATTTAGTCTTTGTTTTCATTGCCGGACACGGTGCGCCCGATCCGCTTGCGTCGCAGAATTTATACTTCTTGCTCTACGATTCAAAGGTCGTAGATATGGCTAACACGGCGTATCCGATGAACGAATTAAAACTTTTCTTAGACACAAACGTCAAAGCCGAAAGAGTCATCACGATGATTGATACCTGCCACAGCGCGGGCGTAAATCAAAAAACAAAATCAATCGTTTCCGGCAGAGATTTGATTCAGGAAGGCGACGAAAACAATATTTCTACTTTTTACCTGACCAACCAGCTTTTTAAAGAAACCGGACGTGCGATTTTGACTTCTTCGGATGTCAACGAAGTTTCGCAGGAAGCCGAAAAATGGGGAAATCACGGCGTTTTTACGTGGGCATTGCTCGAAGGCTTAAAAGGCAAAGCCGACCTGAACAAAGATAGTTTCATCACGACAGGCGAGATTTTCCAGTTCACACGCGCCGCCGTGCAGAAAGAAACGACATTTAAACAAAATCCACGAGCTTTACCCGGCGCAAACACTAATTTAACATTCGCTTTTGTAGAACAAAATAAACAACCACTCTCAAAAAATCAGGGTATTAAGTCAAGGAGACTTAGAAGATGAAAGGAAGATTAAATTCGATAAGGATTTTAATTATTTGGACATTATTTATGCTGGTGTTCACGATCTTTGCGCCGGTTATCATAAAAGCGCAAAATCGTGATTTGGTGCAGTATGACGACGATAAAAAATCGCAAAAACGAATCGCACTCGTTATCGGCAACGGTGAATATCAAACGGCAAAACCTCTGATAAATCCGGCAAATGACGCGGCAGATATGGCGGCAACTTTGAGAGAGTTGGGTTTTGAAGTAATTTCGGGCGTTAATCAAAACAAAAGGCAGATGGAAGGTTTGATTCGCGAATTCGGTGTTAAATTACAGGCGAACGGCGGAACGGGTTTGTTTTATTACGCCGGACACGGCATACAGGTCAACAGCGAAAATTATCTCGTGCCGGTCGAAGCCAACATTCCCGAAGAAGATGAAGTTGCATATTCGGCAGTTCCGCTCAGTCTGGTTTTGACAAAAATGACGACGGCGAAAAACGATTTGAACATCGTTATTTTGGACGCTTGCCGCAATAATCCGTTTGCTCTTTCGTGGCGCAGCTTTCGGGATGGCGGAAACAACAGCGGTTTAGCAAAAATCTCGCCGCCGACTGGAACGCTCGTTTTATATTCGACCGAACCCGGCAAAGTCGCCTCCGACGGTGCGGGCAGAAACGGACTTTTTACCGAAGCACTTTTAAAGAACATCAAACAACCGAATCTCGAATATGATCAAATGGTCAGAAGACTTTCGACCGAAGTTTGGGAAAAATCGAACAAACAACAATTGCCTTGGAAGGAAGGCAATTCACTTTCGGCTTTTTATTTTGCTACAAATGCGACTAACTTGAATCCACCGAGTAAAACCGAATCCGTAAAAGTTGAAACTTTGACCGAAAGAGATAAATCGGCAGTTGAGCGGGAAGGCTGGAGTTTAATAAAAAACTCGAATAATCCGCAAGATTTCCGTGATTTTCTCAAGGAATTTCCCAATGGTGCAAATTCGGCGAATGCCAAAATTATACTCGAACAGTCAGTTTGGGACAGCGTTAAAGCCTCGCAGGAAAAAGCTAAACTTCAAAATTACTTAAACGAATTTGAAAACGGAGCAAATGCGCCGCTTGCCCGCCTCAAACTGCGTCAGTTAGAAACACGAGCCGCAACGGAAAATACCGAAACAAAATCAAATTCCGAACCGAATACTGAAACGATTTCCAAAATTTTGCCGCCAACACAGATAGCACCCGATTCGACCTTAAACGCGGTAACTTCGACAGTTATCACGCCGCCGAAAAATGATTCGACATCCGAATATTCTGAACTGAAACCGAATGTGAGGGAAATTCCCAAACCGACTCTGAACACACCGACAAACTCCGAACCGATATCTAATTCAGGGACGGCAACACGCGGAATGATTCGCAAAAGTTCACTCGGAATAGAACTCGTTTATGTTCCATCAGGCGAATTTATGATGGGTTCGTCGGATGCTGAAATTGATGAAGCGGTCGTCGAGCGCAAGAAATATTTTAACGGTGCGAAACCCGAAGACTTTGCCGACGAAAAACCACAACGTAAGGTTTCAATCCAAGAAGGATTTTGGATGGGCAAATTTGAAGTTACACAAGCCCAATGGATTGCCGTAATGGGTGACAATCCGAGCAGTTTCAAAGACTGCGGCGCAAATTGTCCGGTTGAAAATGTCAGTTGGGAAGATATTCAAATTTTCCTGAAAAAAATGAATGAAAAAGATGTGCAATTTGAATATCGTCTGCCGTCGGAAGCCGAATGGGAATACGCGGCGCGTGGCGGAACAACGACGGTTTTTTCATTCGGCAATAGTTTGAATTCGAGTCGGGCAAATTTTAACGGCGAAGAACCGTATTCTTCGACAAAAGAAAAATCTGCCGATAAAACCGTCGCCGTCGGCACATATCAGCCAAACGCCTTTGGACTTTACGATATGCACGGCAACGTCTGGGAATGGGTTCAGGATATTTACAATTTCGGCTACAAGGATTTGCCGTCGGACGGTTCGGTCAATACAAGCGTCGGAGATGTAAATCTGCGCGTTCTGCGCGGCGGTTCGTGGGACGAAAGCGGTGTCAGTTGCCGCGTCGCCCTCCGCAACTGGTTCGCCCCAGCGATTCGCAGCGACGATCTCGGCTTTCGCCTCTTTGCACGGCTGAGGTAATTCTCCGTATCCTTGAGTGCTTTAACTCATATTTTATTTTTCAAGGGAAAACTGTAAGAAATCGTGTTGTTCTGGTAAAGATTTGTTGAGAAAAAAAGACGTTATGCTGGGAGCGCACGCATCCCTGCGTGCTGAGCGCGAGAGCGCGAAAAGAAGTTTCGCACTCAATCAACTCGATTTTAGGCGAGGGCTTTCACGCCGCGAAGCGTTCAAAAAGTTTCGATGGGAAATTAACTTTCGAGTAATGGAGTTTTTTTACGCCGCGAAGCGCGACGTAGCACGCAAGGATGCGTGCGCTCCCAGTGATGCGTTTTCAGCGAAAAAGTGTGCGCTCAGAAACGAATCTTTTCAGTTATGTCAGAGAAAGAATCAAAACCGAGAGGTTGGTATAGTCGGGGATATTTGCCGCATTTTGACGGTGGCGAGAAGTTGCAGTTTTTGACCTTTCGATTGAATGATTCATTGCCTGAGGCGGTTCTTGAAAAATGGAAAAAAGAGTTGGAGCAATGTTCGGAAATCGAAAGAAGCATCACTCTGCGCGAGCGAATCGAAAAATATCTCGATTGCGGTTATGGTAAATGTTATTTGAAAAATCCTGAAATTGCGAAAATCGTGCAGGATGCTTTGCTTTTTCACAACGGCGCGAAGTATAAACTGATTGCGTGGACAATAATGCCGAATCACGTTCACGCG
>JBBSAX010000075.1:0-20911 GCA_038251885.1 Pyrinomonadales bacterium
CTTTAAAAAATTCCTATCGAATTTATAATTTTGATTGCTACCTGTAAACCTATTGAAAGTTTCTAATTACGAAGCACAGGGTTAAAACTTACAGATTTGTCAAATGCACCCAATTCAACCAATTTTATCTGTTGCCCCAAATAACCGACAGATCCAACAAACGGGGGTTGGACAACACTTGTTCTTGTTTATACATCCGAAATAAGCCTTTGTTATTTTGCAGGGATTCTTCGACGTTGGCGATTCGGTCTGCAAGTTTGACGATAACAGCCGCTTCAGATGCGGCGGTTTTTGCGTAAGTCGCCGCTTTTCGCGCCTTGCGATTTTCTCCGGGTTCATCAGTTACACGCCAAACAATTTCGGCAACGTCTGCGCCAAATTCATCGGCAACAGTCTGTTTATCAAGTTCGGTATCTTCGAGTGTGTCGTGAAGCCAAGCGGCGACAAGCAGAGGCGCGGTTTCGTCATTGTCAAGCGTCGCACCAAAGCAAAAAAGAACATTAACCACGGCTTGCAGATGAAATTCATAAGGCAAATCACCATACTTTTGTGAACCGTGCGCTTGACGGGCAAGCGCACGGGCGCGTTCAAATTTTGCTTTTGCATCAAACATCATTTGATTTTAACAGTAAATTACATATGAATCGTCAGATCGTGAACGCCTTCGGCGGCTTCCATCATTGATTCGGAAACTGTCGGGTGAGCGTGGATTACTCGTCCGAGTTCGTCGGCGGTGGTTTCGAGTGCCATGGCGACGACGGCTTCGGCGAGAAGTTCGGTGGCGTGCGGTCCGATGATGTGAACGCCGAGAACTTCGTCGTATTTTTTCTCGGCGACGATCTTGATGAAACCGTCAGTTTCGCCCAAGATTCGCGCTTTGCCTGATGCGGAGAACGGGAATTTGCCGACTTTTACGTCGTATCCCGCTTCTTTGGCTTTTTCTTCGGTCAAGCCGACGCTGGCAACTTCGGGATCGCAATATGTGCAGTTCGGGACGAGATTTGCTTTGATCGGTTCGACCTTTTTGCCGGCGATCTTTTCGACGACGTTGATGCCTTCTTTTGACGCGAGATGCGCGAGCCACGCGGTGTCAATTACGTCGCCGATGGCGTAAACATTGGGTTCGTCGGTTTCAAAATATTCGTTGACCTTGATCGTACCGCGCGGATTGACGACGACTTTTGTGTTTTCCAAACCGAGATTTTCGATGTAAGGCATTCTGCCGATGGCGACGAGAACCATTTCAGCTTCGAGCGCAACGTCTTTGCCTTTTGCATCTTTGCCGGAAACTTTGACGCTGTTTTTCAGCTTTTTCATCGTGTCGAGCTTTACGCCGGTCATTACGTTGATTTTCTGCTTTTTGAACGAGCGTTCGAGTTGTTTGGAAACTTCCGCGTCTTCAATCGGAACAATACGGTCTAATAATTCGACAACGGTTGTTTCGCAACCGAAACGCGCGTAAACGCTGGCGAATTCTACGCCGACCGCGCCCGAACCGATGACGACCATTGATTTCGGCACGTTTTCGAGTTCGAGAATCTGATCGGAATTAACGACCTGTTTGCCGTCTGTTTCAAAACTCGGAATCGGACGCACGACCGAACCTGTTGCAATGATGATATTTTTCGTGTCAATCGTTTCTTTCTTGCCGCCTTCGTAAGAAACTTCGACTTTGCCTTTTCCGGTGATTTTGCCGAAACCGTTGAAAACCGTAACTTTATTTTTCTTCATCAAATACGAAACGCCCGCCGAATTTTTGGCAACAACGTCGGATTTGTATTTTTGAACCTTTGTCCAATCGAAGCTTAATTCTTTGACGCTCAAGCCGAAATCTTCAAAATGTCCCGCTTTCTGATAAAGATGCGCGGCGTTTAATAATGCTTTGGTCGGAATACAGCCGCGCAAACCGCACGTTCCACCGAGACGCTCGCCTTTTTCTTTTTCGATAAGTGCTACTTTTAAACCCATCTGCGCCCCGCGAACCGCCGCAACATAGCCGCCCGGACCGCTTCCGATAATCGTTACATCAAATTGTTCTGCCATTTATATCCTCTTTTGTTAAATTAATTTTGAATTGCAAAAAAGATATTATAAGAAGTTAAGGCGTTTCAAGCTAGTTTGCTTTATGGAAATTGAGTTAAAATGTATTTCAATTATGGAACATTCAAAAGAATTCGAAGATCTGGTTGTAAGCATTATGCCGAACATCAAGGAAATTTCGGTTGCGGAAACTTTGGAAAAACAAGCGCAAGGCACGATTTTAATTGATGTCCGCGAAGACAACGAATGGAATGAAGCACACGCCAGCGGCGCGATTCACATTGGACGCGGCGTGATCGAGCGCGACGTTGTGCATCAATTTCCCGATAAAGAAACGGAGATGATTCTCTATTGCGGCGGCGGTTATCGCTCCGCGCTCGCGGCGGATAATCTGCAAAAAATGGGTTATACTAACGTGCTTTCAATGAAAGGCGGTTGGACGGCGTGGAAGGAAGCGGACGCGCCTGTTAAATAATAATAAAAGGCAGAGCAATATCAGGTTTTCCCGAAATAATACTTTGCCATTGTTAATTTTTATCTATATATTTCAATTAATAAGAAGAAAAAAGGGAAGTTAAATTCTTAACTTTCCTTTTTTCTTCTTTCGATTTTATTTTTCACACTAATAATTTCTCGTAGATAATAAAAAATCCTAAAACTAAACTGAAAACTCCGGCTAAACCGAGAATTGATTTGTTTAAAGCCTCAAATCTTCCTGCCGTAAGATGAAGCGGCAAACCGATCAATAAACTCATCAACATCATTCCGCCGATCGAGCCGACGCCGAAGATTAAAATGTAGGAAAGTGCAAGCATAGGAGAAGAAATCGTCGGCACGATTAAAAGCATTAATCCCGCGCTTCCCGCCAGTCCGTGAACCATTCCGATAGCAATCGCACGCGGACTAAAACGTAAAAAGTGATGTGTTTCTTCCTTTTTTTCATCTTCGTGTCCGTGAATATGAACGTGTTTGTGTCCTGTATGTTCGTGGGTGTGAACGTGAATTTTGTCTTTCTGCCAGAGTTTGCGAAGCGCATTTAAGCCTAAAAGAACGAGCATTCCGCCGACAATCGCTTCGAGTTTCGCTTCGACCGACTCGGAAATCTGCAATTTCAAAAAAATCACCAACGCGCCGACGATAACAAGCGAAATTGTATGACCTACGCCCCAAAATCCGCCAATGATCGTCGAACTTAAAATATTTTTCCGCTCGGCAACAATCGTCGAAACCGCCGCCAGATGATCGGCTTCAACGGCGTGTTTCAAACCAAGAATAAAACCGAATGTTAAAATCCAAAGCATTGATAATTCAGCGACGTTTTCCATAAAATTTGATTAAATCACTTCCCGGAGAGATTGACAACCTTAAAATTTCTCTTTACGTCTTATTCTTTCGCCGAAATGACATTTTCGGATTCGTTTGAATCAAAATTTATGGTTTTACTCGATGAAATTTCTTCGCCTCTTCTCTGAATCGAATGAATCCGCCAGTCTTCTTTTGTTTCGGAAAAATCGTTGCGAAAATGTCCGCCGCGCGATTCTTCGCGCCAGAGCGCGGCTTTTGTAATGAGAGTTGCAACCGTGACGAAATTCTTTGATAAAGTTCCGAGATTTGCGTGCCGAATTTGATTAAATTCCTTTAAAGCTCTCTGCAAAGAATCTTTGTCACGCAAAATCCCGACGCGTTCCCACATCACACGTTTGACGCGCTTTCGGACGGCGACGGAAATTTTTATTTGGTCTTCGGTCTTTGATCTTCGGTCTTCTTCTTCAAAGTTTGAACTTTGAACTTTGAACTTTGAACTATCTTCAAACGACGCTTTTCCGGCTCGTGCGCCGAAAACCAAGCCTTCGAGCAAAGAATTTGAAGCGAGCCGATTCGCGCCGTGAACGCCCGTGCAGGTAACTTCGCCTGCCGCGTAAAGTCCTTCGAGCGAAGTTCTGCCCCACAAATCCGTGCGAACGCCGCCCATACAATAATGCGACGCGGGCGAAACGGGCAAAAGGTCTTTGGCAATATTCAAATTATAAAACTTGCAGGTTTCGTAGATTTTCGGAAAACGATCTTTTAGAAAATCTTCGTCCATCGCGGTCATATCGAGAAAAACAGTGCGCGTTCCGGTTTTTCGCATTTCGGCAACGATCGAACGCGAAACAATATCGCGCGGCGCGAGTTCGAGGCGTTCATCATATTTTTCCATAAACCGCTCGCCGAATTTGTTCCGCAAAATCCCGCCTTCACCGCGCATCGCTTCCGAAAGCAGAAATCTCGGCGCGTTTTCTAAATTCAGCGCAGTCGGATGAAACTGCACGAATTCCATATCAGCCATTTCCGCGCCCGCAAAATACGCCATCGCCATTCCATCGCCGGTTGCCACAGGCGGATTTGTCGAATGCAAATAAAGCTGTCCCGCGCCGCCCGTACACATTATTACGGCTTTGGCATAAATCTCACGCGGAGCTTTCAAAATCGGATCGAGAAAACTAACGCCGACACATCTTCCGTCATTGACAATTAAACTTTCCGTATTCGCAAACGGCATTAACAAAATCGTTTTTTCCTGACGAGCGCGAGCGATCAAAGCGCGAACGATTTCTTTTCCGGTCGAATCGCCGTGCGCGTGTAAAATTCGACGGCGTGAATGCGCGGCTTCCCGGGTGAAAACTAATTTTCCGCCTTCTTTATCGAATTCAGTTCCCCATTCGATCAATTGCTGAATATATTTCGTGCCTTCGACGACCAAAGTTTCAACCGCTTTTTCATCACACAGTCCCGCGCCCGCGATCAAAGTATCTTCTTCGTGCAATTCGGCGTTATCATCGTCCGACAAAACGACCGCCACGCCGCCTTGCGCGTATTCGGTGTTTGACTCAGACGCTTTATCTTTCGTCAAAACGGTTACACGCGCACCCGTTTTAGCTAGTTCGATTGAAGCGCGAAGCCCCGCGACTCCGCTTCCGATGACGATAAAATCTGTTTCCAAAGCCATATTTGAAATTGTGGACTGTGGCTTGAGAAAATTCAAATTTAAAGCCATTGTATTGATAATATTTATTCAAAATGGATGAAGTGATCACTAAAAATTTAGAATTAGATTTGCGCGAAGCTAGAAGATATTTGCCGAATGCGGATGAATCGGCGCATAAAAATTTTGCTAAAAGACAATATCGTTCGCGCGTTCGTTTTACGCTTCTAAAAGATTTTTACACTCGAAATCATTGCCGAATGACGCGCCTTCATCTTCTGGCAACGTGCGCCGTTACGCTTGGACGATTTGCCGGATTTTCCAAAACTTTTGATGCAATGGGCGAACATTTTCTGCCTTTAAATCTTGAAAATCAGCCGCGCACAACCGAATGGCAAGAGTTTGTGAAGGCGTGTCAAGAAAATTTGCCGATAGAAGTGCGCGATGAACTTTGGCTCGCCGCGCATTTTAAGGATTTGCAGGATGTTCGCGCAAGCGGTCTGTATGCCGCATTTGAAGCCGAAGCCGAACAGCACAAAAGCGAACCGATCTGGCAGCTTTTGCAGCAACATATGGACGTTGCGCTCGGCGTTCGATTGATGGATCATTCGGCGATCAGCGGCATTTTGCCGTATGAAACCGCGATTGCTCACAGCCTGACTTTAACCGTCAAAAAACTCGTTACCGCCGCTTCAAAACTCGTTTTTCTTTACACAAAAGAATCCGCCCGCGCAATTTTGAATTTCCGGGAGAAAGCACTGGAAGATTTAATCAGCTATCGCCGGACGGCGTTTGATATGATGCGTTATTTTTTGCTGTCTTTTACGGTTTCCAAAATCTTTCGCCAAGGAGTTCGCAATCAAGAGCGCGGCAGAGTCGCAACTTCCGAAAATTGGAATCTGCTTGAAATGACTCTCGGCGAAAGGATTTCGGAAATTCATCCGTTAATCAATGAATTTTATGCGAATCCTTCGCGCTTTGATGTGATGGCGACGCTCAAACTCGAAACACTTCCCGCAAAATTTTGGTCGCGATTGCTGACGACTCTGATCGGTCAAGGTTTATACGAAGCTGATCTGGAACAAATTCCGACCCGCTTTCGCATTTTCAGCCGCGAAGATGGCTCGATGCACTTTATCCGCGAACTTTACTGCAACGGCAAATACCGCGTTTTCGACTCGGACTTTGTTGTCGAAAACGGGAAACTATACGAAGTTTTTAAAGATTTAAATGCGGCGGTCGAAATGAAAGTTTCGCCGATTGAAGATCGAGGTTTATCAATCGAGGGCAAAAATTTCCTGTTTTACGGCAAGATAATGCCTTCAATCGGACTCAATGTCGAATTCAAAAGCCGCGTTCGTGAAGACGGAATTTTGAACATTGACGGACAATTATCTATGAAACCGAAAACAAAATTTGGCGCGTTTTTAGCACACAAAATCTTGCGAAGACCGAAAGATTTAGGAAGTATTCATTATGTCGCAACGCGCAAAGCATCTTGAAAATTCGGCTTTACAAAAGTTTCTTGCCCGTTGCCGAGCCAACTTTTCGCTTCTCCTTTTTTTGCCGGAAATCCTAAATATCTTTTGAGGAAAAACGCGGCGAATTTTAGCTTTGAATCGCGTTTTTCCAAAATACTTTCATCGCCCGCGCACCAGCGGCGAAGTGTTTCAAAACCGTATTCCGTGCCGAGTTGCATAATCGGTCTGAAAATAATCGAATCAATCATTTCGCCGAAAAATCCATAGCGCGTTTCGTAATCGTAAACGGTGCGAAAATACGCACCTTCCGCGCACGGTTTGTATTGCCAGATGCCGCGTCCGATTGTGATGAGCGATTTCCAATCTTCGGATTCAAATTCAAAAGTCGAAAGTTTCGGCGGCGAATTTTGCAAATATCTGCCGATGCCTTTGACTTCGATTCCGAAACCGATCTTCGTGCGATAATCCATTAGATTAAAACCTTTTTCGTCCTTTTCTTCCAAATATTCAATGTGCGAAAAACGTATGTCCCAAAGTGTGTGAAGTTCGGGATTTTGCGAGCGTTCCCACAAAAGTTCGACATCGCACGGAATTATCGCTTCGACGACGATTTTATTCGATTTTTTCGGAGTTTCTTGCTCGTCAAATTTCAACCATTTCCGCAAATCTGCCGTAAAAGTTCCGAGCGCGATAACGCCCATCGCCGTCATATAAACTCGCAAAATTGTCGGAACTTCCGGCGGCGAATAGACAATTGCCGTCGCCAGATTTCGACCCGCCCAAATCGTCTGCCAAGTAACGATCAAATACGCGCCGACAAGCAGACTCAAAACGACGTGCATAAAATATTCTCCGCGCGGCAAACCGCCTTGCGAAGCGCGGCTTTTGTTTTCTTCCAAGACATCCGCCCACGCAATAAAAACGTCGAAAAAATAAAGCACACCGAGCAAAACAAGCGCAAAACCGTGAAAACGAAAATTCGCCACCCAAATAAATTGCAGAGCGTAAATCAAATGCCGCCAAACGTGCCATAAAACCTCGCGCTGACATTCAACTCGCATCTGCAATTTACATTTGTAATTGTGAAAATAAAGAACGTCAAAAAGCCCTAGATGTGCGATGACCAAAAGCAGATAAAATGAAGTTTCCATAAAATTTTCTCCAAGAAAAGAAAAGGCTGAAAATCTTTAGAGCAAATTAAATTCCAACCCTAAAAGAGCTGGTTTTATGAAGTTTTGAGAGATAATTTTTGCAGTTTGCGAAGGGTTTTTCGCAAAATAAATGAGAGAAATGAAAGAAACTATTATCTTTCTTCGGTCAGTTGATTATTGATTTTACGTTTTGCCGTTTCTTGAGCAATCATTATAGCGTCCGCCATTTTCCCTTTCGGAACTGTGCCACGAATCGTGACTTCGGTCGTTGTTGCTTCGACTGTTACGTTGTAGAAACCTTTTTGCATTAATGTATTAATTACGAAATGCTGGGTTGCATAATCAGGAATTTGTGAATTATTTTGAACTCCGACTCTCACAACATCATCTGATTGTTTTTCTGAAAAGGCGGAAAAATCTTTTATTTTTTTTACAAACAAAACGATGCTTCCATCAGAATCTTTTCGGTGAATTTTAAGACCGTAAATTCCGTCGCTTCCGATATTGTTAAAGGCGCGAATGAGGTATGTATTTCCACTGATTACCTGAAATTTTTCTTTAAAAGTTATGTCATCGGATGAATATTCATTTTGAATATTTTCAACGTTATCAGGTAATTTATACTTAGCCAACGCAACGAATTCCCTGTTTTGTTCGCTTATTGTTTCCAGTAGAGTTCCGCCGAGATTTGTCATAAAACCAAAACTATTATCCGTTTTTCCCAATTCAAGAAAATTATTTTTATATTCAATTTTCGGGGAATAATAATAATTTGTACTTAAATCAAAAGAATAGATGGAGTAATCTGAAACACCTTCATCAAACTTCGGTATCAAATTTCTAAAATATCCAGCAGGAAAAAGTCTTGTTACCTCCGCACCAATTCTTTGAGCTTCGGCTTTATCTTGCAGATTCACAGCTAAAACTTCATTTGCAATCGTATCTTGACGGCTTTCCAATTCGTCAAGTTTTGCCCGTGTCTGCTCGACTTGAGAACTGATTATTCTAAGTTCTTCAATTTTCTGTTCACGCGATTTTTCCTGTGCGCCGGCAAATGAATTGAAAATTAAAATAAAAATTATGAGATAAATTTTGCGTTTCATAAAACTCCTTAGCTTTAAACTTAAAAAGCACTTTGTTTTGCAAGCATACCGCAAACAAAACAAAGTGCCAATGTTTTTTTCGTTACAAAAATCTACTATTCTTGCGGAATTGTAAGTTCTTGTCCCGGAAAGATTTTGTCGGGATCGTCTAATTTATCGCGGTTGGCTTCAAAGATTTTCTGCCAGCTAACGCCGTAATGCGAACCGATCTTGCTTAAAGAGTCGCCGGATTGAACCGTGTAGCTCGTGCCGGACGCTGCGCCTTCGGGAGCGGAAATATCGAGAACGAGATCGCCCGAACGATAATCTGGATCGAGCCGTGCATATTCATCCCAAAGCTGTTGTTTGGTTTCTGCGCTGGCGGCTGAACCGTTGACTTTCAAAACGCCGTTGTCTTCCTGAACATCCAAGCCGGAAATTCCGAGTTGGCTCGCCATATCAATCAGCGATTGGTATTTTTCTGTTAACATAATTTAATTTCCCTCCCTTTTTATTTTTCAGTTACTTGATTATTAACTTTGCGCTTGGCAACTTCGGTGGCGGTTTGAACAGTTTCAGCCATTTTTCCTTTCGGAACTGTTCCGCGAAGCGTAACATCAGTCGTTGTTGCTTCAACCGTTACATCGGTCAACCCTTTTTTCTTTAAAGCATCTTCGACTGCTGTTTTGGTTGCAGCATCAGCAACCGGTGCCGGTGGCGGAGCAGGCTTAACCGTCAAATTATTGGTAACGGATTTAACGCCGTCAACTTTGGCTGCTGCTTCAGCGGCAGCTTTGGCGGCATCATTATCAACTACGCCGGTCAAGGTGGCAACACCGTCTTTAACCACTACTGTAGCAGTCGGAGCTTTCGCTTTTACGGCTGTATCAGCGGCTTTTTGTAAGTCAGCGTCGCTTTTACCGCACGCGCTTAATAATAAAACTACCGCTAAACTAAGAACTGTAATAAATTTAAATTTCATTTCTTCCTCCTGAAAAATTTCTTCCTTTCGTTTATTCTTTTTACATAAAAAGCCAAAAGCGTTTAGGTTTCAATCGCTTGAAATCTCATTGCTTTCGACAAATACCTTCTCGAAGTTATCCTGAGATAATTACTCGTATAATGTTCGCTTGTCAATTCAGTCTAAATGATTTTTACAAAAAATTCAGTTTATTTTAAATAAAAATACTTCTTCGGCAATTTGTTTCGCCACGTCCAACGAATTTAATTCGGGTTTCATAATAAAATGCCAGTCGGCGAGGCAATATAATTTTTCACGATCTCTAAAAAGAGTTTTTACTTGTCGTTTGTTTTTTACGAGCGGACGTTCTTTTTTTGACATATTAATATTTCGCCAGCAGTGTTCGAATGTAGATTCGAGCCAGATTGTCGTGCATTTATGCATTTTTATCAATTCGCGGTTTTCTTCGGTCATCCACGCGCCGCCGCCGAGCGCAATGACGTTGGCGTTTGTTTTTTCCAGAATTCTCCGCAAATTTTCGGTTTCGATGCGCCGGAAATATTCTATTCCGCGATTTTCGATAATATTAATGATGGTTTCATCTTCGTTTTTTTCGATAAACGCATCAAGATCAACTTTTTCCATTCGCAGAATATAAGAAAGATGACGGGCGACCGTTGATTTACCAACGCCCATAAAACCTGTCAAAATTATTCTTTTCCTGTGATTTTCCATGAATAAACTATTCTACAATTTCAGCTAAAACATCAAAAAATTCGGGAAACGAAACCGCCGCGCACTCCGCATTTGTAATTTCCGTTTCTCCCTCCGCAAAAAGTCCGGCAATGGCAAATGCCATCGCAATCCGATGATCGCCGAACGAATCAATTTTCGCGCCTTTCAAATTTGATTTCCCGACACGCAAACCGTCAGAAAATTCCTCGACATCGGCGTTCATTCTTTTTAAATTTTCAACCACTGCCGCGATTCTGTCTGATTCTTTGACGCGCAATTCTTCAGCATTGCGAATCTCCAAGCCTGATTCGATCTGCGTTCCGAAAATTGTGAGAATCGGAATTTCGTCAATCAAATTTGCGATAATCTCACCGCTGATTATATTTGAATCGCTTTTTTGTGCAAATTCAACTTCACCTGAAACGCGCAAATCGCCGATCATCTCGCCGCTTTTAACCCTTTTATTCAAAATTTCGATCTTCGCACCGAATTTTTGCAAAACTTCAATGATCGCCGCCCGTGTCGGATTTAAACCGACATTTCTTAGAACGATTTCCGAATTTTTCAAACACCCCGCGCCGACCAAAAAAAAGGCGGCGGAAGAAATGTCCGACGGGACATTTAAATCTTTTGCGGCGAGTTTTGAATTTCCGTCAATCGAAACTTCGTGAACAAATCCATCTTTAGTTTCGATAAATTTTTCTTCGACATTTGCGCCGAGAAATTTCAACATTAATTCTGTATGATTTCTCGAAGTTATGACTTCAGATTTTGCCGCCGGACTTTGAACTCTTGTTGTTCCGTTAGCGTTCAAACCGGCGAGCAAAACACAAGATTTCACCTGTGCGCTCGCCACAGGCATTTTGTAATCTATCGCCTGCAAAGAATTTATGCCGTGAATTTTGAGCGGAAGTAAATTTTCGTTTGATTCGATTTTCGCGTTCATCTGCGAAAGCGGTTCGATCACGCGCTTCATCGGACGCTTTGATAGACTTTCGTCACCGATCAAAACCGAATCAAAATTTTGTCCGGCAAGAATTCCCGAAATTAACCGAACGGTCGTTCCGCTGTTGCCGCAATCGAGTTCATTTTCAGGTTTTGAAAAACCGTTTTTCCCGACACCTTTGATAAAAACCGTTGAATTTTCGCGTTCGATCTCAACACCTAAATCTTTCAAACAATTCAAAGTCGAAGCGCAGTCTTCGCTCGAAGCGAAGTTTTCAATGCGCGTTTCGCCCGTCGCCAGAGCCGAAAAAAGTGCGGCGCGATGCGAAATTGATTTGTCGCCGGGTAAATTTATTTCACCTTTCAGATATTTTGCAGGTTTGATTTTCATAAAGTTTATAAAATTAATAATTTTTTGCATTCCCAAGTAAAAGTTTTTCGAGCAAAGCAATTTGTGTTTGCTGCATTTCGACGAGTTCAGCCCATTTTTGTTCGCGCAGTTCGTCTAATTTTTCGTGCAGATTGCGAATTTCCAATTCGGCTTTAAGATTTACTTCATAATCGTGCGCGACATCGAGGCGGTCGTGCGCCGCCTGACGGTTTTGCGACATCATAATGATCGGAGCTTGAATCGCGGCGGTCATCGAAAGAAATAAATTAAGCAAAATATACGGATACGGATCAAAGGCTTTCGTCAGCAAAATGAATGAATTTAAGATTACCCAAAAAGTCAAAATTCCGCCGAAGATAATGATAAATGTCCAAGAACCGCCGAATGACGCAACTTTATCAGCGACTTTTTCGCCGAGAGTTCTTTTATCTTCAATCTCCAAATTTATATTGCGACTGACCGGCGAACGATTTATTAAACTTTCGATAACACGTTGTTCACGCGCCGACAAACTCTTCCACTGACGTTTGAAATATGATTGCGCCAGACTTTCCGCTTCTTCGTTCATAAAAAAGTTCTCCCTGATTTTTTTTCTTCTCAAATTTTGCTCTATTTACTGAATTATTTAAATTAACAGAAACAAACATTTCGGGTAAATGCAATTTACTCACAAATTATTTGCTTCAAAACGCCCGTGTTCTTGACATAAATCGCAATAAAAAGGAAACTTGGAAAAAATAAACTTAAACAAATCATTTTTATAACAGCCAAATTGTGAGCGAAAAACAGAAAAAAATTTCTATCTCGAGCAAGATCGAATTAATAGACAAAGCTGTTCGGGAAGCTGTAAAATTCGCCGAAGAAATCGGTGTTGCCGAAGATTCGATGTTCGGAATTGATATGGCTGTCCGCGAAGTTGTTGCCAATGCCGTCAAACACGGCAATAAACTGGACGAAAACAAACAAGTCGAAATTACATTTGCAAATTCCGACGAAGGCTTTGAAGTAACGGTCAGAGATTTCGGTGAAGGCTTTACGGTTGAAGAAGTTCCCGACCCGACAAATCCCGAAAATTTGTTAAAAGAATCGGGACGCGGCATTTTGTTTATGAATACATTTATGGACAAAGTTGAATGGTTTAACCATAAAGAAGGTGGAATGTTGGTAAAAATGATAAAAATGCGCTAAAGTTTCTTTTCTTTTGGACTTTTCTGAGTGTATTGGTCTAAAATCTGCTATCAAACTTTTTTAATTATTTTACGAGGAGACAAAAATGGCTGAACTTAATATTTCTGAACGACAAGCGGGCGATGTAACAATTCTCGATATGAGCGGCAAAGTAACAATCGGCGAAGGAAGCGTCGCACTTCGCACCACAATTCGCCGCTTACTTGGCGAAGGCAAGAAAAACATTCTCTTAAACTTAGGCAGCGTCGGCTACATTGATTCGAGCGGCATCGGCGAATTAGTTTCGAGTTTTACCTCCGTCAATAAAGAAGGCGGAACGCTTAAACTTTTAAATTTGACGGAAAAAATTCAGGACCTTTTGGCAATTACCAAACTTTTGACCGTTTTTGATGTTTTTGAAGACGAAGGCGCGGCTCTCGGCAGTTTCTAATCTTCAGAAAGAAAATTTAACAAAACCGAAAGGGTAAAGGATAAAAGAATTTTTATAAATTTTATCCTTTGCCTTTTTCCCTTTGATGCCGAAAGGCATCTTTGGCGTTTGAAAAAGCATCTTTAGAAAAGCAAAGACGCGAAATAAACAAAGCCGTGCAGAAGAAAATTCCCCCTTTCTTTGCTTTATTTATTTTGTGTCTTTGCAATCTCTGATTTTTATACAAAACACGATGAAAAAAGTTTTATTTTTTACACTTATATTAATTTTTTCGTTTAATATTTTCGCGCAAAATACCAAACGAAGTTTTGATTTTACGGAATACGGCGTAAGAATCGAGCCGGACAAGCGACTGATTATCGTTTTGGCTTCGCTCGAAGCCGCCGGAGTGACAACGCCTTTGACGGCACAAGGCGAAGAATTTCGCCGTCGGCTTAACACCGATCTGGCGGGATTGGATAGCGATTTAAAAGTAAAAATGGCGAATTTTGTCAATCAATACAAAAAGCGGCACACTAAAGCCACTGACGCGGAAATAATCGCGCCGTTTATCTCGATGGCTTACACGCTTTCGCCGCCGCCGGACTTGATCGAACCGAACCGGACGGAAGATTTGCCCGGAGATTTGCTCGATGTGCTTGATTATTCGCCGCTTGTGCGTGAGTTTTATCGAAAAGCTAATTTCGCACAAAAAATTGATGAATACGTAAAATTGTATCAAAAATCCGGCGATGAACTGCGTCCTTCGACTTCGCTGATGATCGGACAACTGCTCGATTATATGCACACGCGACCGCAAGTTATATATATTGAAAAAGTAAAAACTCAATCGCAGCCCGCAAAAAAAGGCAGAACGAAACTCGAAAGCACCGAAAGTCGCGAACGCGAGCGCAGATTTTTTATTGTTCCTGAAATGCTTGCGGCAAAAGGGACGATCAATTTCGTTAATGTCGGCGACGATTATTTTGCGATTGTGCCGCCTTCAACTGATTTAACTTCGTCAGAAGTGCGCCGCGCTTACTTGCAATTCGTTCTCGATCCGGTTGTTTTAGATAAATCACAGGAAATTTTCGCTCAGCGAGAAGCGATTAAAACTTTGCTCGACACGCGCCGGAAAATAAATCCGAACATCTCGCCCGATTTTGTTCTGGCAGTTTCACGTTCATTGGTTGCGGCAGTTGACGCACGGCAGATCGAATATGACCGTTCGAGAATCGCTACATATCAAGCGCGTCAAAGAATCGCGCAAATCGAAACCGAAGACGAAAAACTTAAAAAAGAGGGAAAATTCGATAAAGTTTCCCGCGACGCTATGAAACAAGCAATCGTCGCACAATTGAACGCATATAATCAAAAACTTGCGGACGAAACCACCGTTCAGCTTTCCGACGCTTTTGAAAGCGGCGCGGTTTTGGCGTTTTATTTTGCTGATAAAATAAAAGGAATGGAAGATTCCGGCTTTGATATTACAGAATCGGTCGGCAATATAATTGCCTCTTTGGACACGACAAAAGAAACAAATCGCCTCGAACAATTTGCGGATGCACGAAAACGCGGTTTAGCAGAGCGCGAAAAACGCAAAGAACTCGCGGCAAATGCGGAAATGGTCATTGAAAATCCTTTGACGAAAAAACTGCTTGAAATTGATAACGTCGTTAAAAACAAAAAATACGATGAAGCGCGAACTTCGCTCAAAAATCTTTTGAGAACGGATTCGGTAATGACTGATCCGAATGAAACGGCTCGTGTCTATTATTCGCTCGGTCGTATCGAAAGCCTTTCCGCCGAAGAATCAACCGATGCTGAAAACCGTAACGGTCATTTGGTTGCGGCAAAAGACGCATACAGCAATGTGATTAAATATCAAACAGAAGAATATGCCGCCAAAGTTACCGATAAAGCCCTGGCTTCTCTGGCTTACGTTGCGTTGGGAAGAATTTTCGAGTTTAATGACCAAAATGAATACGCGATGAAAATATATGAAGCCGCCATAAAAGTCGGCAACGTAACCGGCGGCGCATTCAGCGAAGCCGTCGCCGCCCGCGATAGATTAGCGAAAAACCAGTAGAATAATGGTGAATTGTGAATTGTAAATGGTGAATTGACGAAAATTCTTTAATTCACAATTCACAATTCACAATTCACCATTTACTATCAACGAATGAATTCTGAAAACTTTCGCAGCGGTTATGTTGCCTTGATTGGTCGCCCGAATGCGGGAAAATCTACACTACTTAATCATCTCGTCGGCGAAAAGATCGCTGCCGTTTCCAATAAACCACAAACAACGCGGCACAAAATCAAAGGAATTGTAACTCTGAAAAACGGTCAAATCGTTTTTATAGACACACCCGGCGTTCACAAACCGGGATATTTGCTCAATCGGCGAATGATGTCGGCGGTTCACGACGCAATTCTTTCGGTTGATCTCGTGGTTCTTTTGCGCGATGCTTCAGTTTCGACCGGAAACGGTGACCGTTTTGTTTTGGATTTGATTAAAGAATCTGAAAAACCTGCCGTTCTTGTTCTCAATAAAATTGATAAAATTAAAGATAAAACTTTGCTTTTGCCGCTGATCGAATTTTATTCAAAAGAATACGATTTCGCCGAAATCATTCCGATTTCTGCACTCAAAGGCGATGCCATTGATATTTTCTTAAAGGAAATAGTCAAACATCTGCCCGAAAATCCGCCGATCTTTGATGAAGATGAAATGACCGATCAACCGCTCAGAACGCTCGTTGCGGAAATGGTTCGAGAGAAAATTTTAATGACAACGGGCGAAGAATTGCCCTATGTTACGGCAGTTGTCACAGAAAAATTCGACGAAACAGAATCGGGAATGACAAAAATTTACTGCGCGATCTATGTTGAAAGGTCTTCGCAAAAAGGAATAATCATCGGCAAAGGCGGTGCGAAACTGAAAAAAATCGGCGAAGATGCGCGGCGCGACATTGAAAATCTAATGGGCAGAAAAATCTACCTGCAATTATTCGTCAAAGTCGTCAAAGATTGGCGCAATCAGGAAAAAAATCTCGATGAAATGGGAATCGAGGAATAAAATTTCTACGTCCTATTTTGATGCAAAAAACTACACCATATCGGGAACGATATAGTGTAGTTTTTTAATTATTTTATAAAACTCTCTAATTTTTCTATCACTTTTATCTGCTTAAACCTTTAGTTCACAATAATTTATATATAGTTTTGTATCTTCACGGCATAAAAATTGCTTGGTTATTAATATATCTGCTTTAAGTATTTCAGTTAGAAAATAGAAAAAAGGGACGATATTTATGAGAATTATAAAATTATTTTTAACGACTTTATCAATTAGTTTATTTTTAATGGCTTGCAGTTCGAGTCAAACGGATGAAATAGTTTATTCAAACCAAAATCCTGATGTAGTTTCGCAAAATGAAACATATCCTGATGATACCGAATATGTAGCAAAGGAAAATTTAGATTTGGAAGCGGTTGGCAATCTTCTTCAAAGAGCCGATAGCCCGCAGGAATTTGAATATTTACTTAACAATGAAGACGGAGTAAATAATTTAGACCTTAACGGCGACGGTTATACTGATTATTTAAGCGTTGCGGAATATGATGATAATAATTATGACAACCAGAGAGGTTTCACACTTTTTGACAGATTCGGACCTGACGAAATCCAAGAAGTAGCCAGCATAATATTTGACCGCGACCGCGCAGACGCGCCGGGTGCAAGAGTTCTGTTGAGGGGCAACGAGCAGATTTACGGCGACAATAATTATTATGAAACCAATTGGTTGGAGAAAAGTCTGGCGATTGCCGGCTCACTTTTTAGAAATCGAAATGATCGCTATGAATCGCCATATTATTATGATAATTATCCCGAAAATTACGAAACTTATCGCGTAGTTGAAACGCCTGTTTATCGCACGAGAATCAGAGAATATTACCCCGAACAGGTGTTTTTACGAACGGACAATCCGACGATTACAAATATCAGGATAGAATCGCCATATAAAGATAAATCAATTGACAAAATATACGCGAAATTAGCCAAGCCGAATCGGGAACAAAGTGAATTTATAAGAAACAACCCGCGTCGCCCGGAATTTGTCGAGATTAAAAATGGAAAGATAAAGAATAAAAAAAACAAGGATATTTATTACGACGATAAAGAATCGAAGAAAGATCGAAAGGCTTTCGAGAAATTTGAAAAAAGAAATAACAAAGAGTTTGAAAAAAGGAACAAAGAGTTTTATAAGGAAAGAAATAAGTCAGACAGAGAAAATCGGGAAAATTTTAAGCCGAATAAACAAGACAAGTTTGAACGAAAAGAAAACAAACAGAATAAGTTTGAGCAAAGAAATGTAAAATCTTCAAAGCCTGATAAAAACTTTGAAAAAGACGATAAGGGTAAAAATCACGGCGGCAAAGATAAAGGAAAAGGCAAGGGAAAAAACAATTAACTGAATTTGCAAAATTTACTTTTTTATTCGATTGTCCTATTTTGGGCAATCGAATTTTTTTTAATATGAACAACAAACAACAAAATTGGTATTCAATCTCTATCGAAGCAAAAAAAGAAGCGGAGGAAGCAATCGAATTTGCGCTTAACGAACTCGATTCGCTCGGCAATGAAGTAAATATTTTTGGGGAAAAGCAAATAGAAGATTTAACGGTTATCGGCTATTTTAATGCAAAAATTGATAACCGAATTTTGCAAAATAAATTGGATGAATGTTTGCAAATCTACGGATTTTCGAGCGATGCCGTTAAAAGTTTTGAGTGGCAAAAAATCGAAAATCAAGATTGGCTTGCCGAATGGAAAAAGCATTGGAAACCGACCGAAACCGAAAAATTTATCATCGCGCCGCCCTGGGAAAATGTTGAAACGAGCGAAAAAGTTGTCATAATAATCGAACCGAATATGGCTTTCGGTACAGGAACACACGAAACGACGCGCCTTTGTTTGCGGGCGATTGAAGAGAATTATCAAGGCGAAATGAGCTTTTTCGATGTCGGCACAGGCACGGGAATTTTGGCGATTGCCGCCGCAAAATTGCAGATTTCAAATTTAAAATCTCAGATTCTCAGTTGCGATACTGACGAAGATTCGATAAAAATTGCCATTGAAAACGCCGAATTAAACAACACGAATGAAATTGATTTTTACGTCGGTTCGATTTCTGCTGAAACTCCGCAATTTGATTTTGTCTGCGCGAATCTGACGGCTGATGTAATCGTTCCGCTTTTACCATTGCTCGTTGAAAAAACGAAGAAAATTCTGTTTTTGTCTGGAATTCTTGTCGAGCAGGAAAATCTTGTCACGGAAAAATTGTGCGAGTTGAAAATCGAGAATTTTACAGTTAAAACCGACGGCGAATGGATTGGGATAATTGTAAAATTATTAGATTTTAATTCAAGTAAAATGAAGTCTTAACAAAAAAAACCACCTCAGCCGGGAGCGCAGGTTGCCAACCTGCATCGTCGCGCTAGCGGCGAAATGACGTTTGATTAGAATAAACTTTATCAAGTGCAAAGGCTTTTTCGCGCTCACGCGCTTATGCAGGTTGGCAACCTGCGCTCCAGTCAAAAAAAATTATAGGTCGTTTTGAATAAATTTAATCCAAATGTAAAAAACTTCCCCGTTATTTCTCTAAAAATTTTCTAATTCTTTCAAGCGCAATTTCTATTTGCTCAAAAGATTTGCAGTAAGCGATGCGGACGTGATTGTCGCCGCCTTTGCCGAAACTGCTGCCGGGAACGACTGCAACTTCCTGTTCAATCAACAATTTATTGGCAAATTCATCACCGTTCATTCCGGTTTTCTCGACCGATGGAAAAGCGTAAAACGCGCCTGTCGGTTCAAAACAATCCAAGCCCATTTCATTTAAGGCAGACACGACCAGTTTTCTGCGCCGATCATATTCCGCATGCATTTTTTTGACAAACGGTTCGCCGATTTCGAGCGCGGCGAGTGCTGTGTATTGCGATATTGTCGGTGCGCTCATTACGGCGTATTGATGGATTTTTGAAAATGCTTCGAGAAGTTCGGCGTTTGCACAAATATAACCGACGCGCCAGCCGGTCATTGCATAGTCTTTGGAAAATCCGCCGAGCAAAATCGTGCGCTCTTTGGCATTCGGCAAAGCCGGAAAACAGACGTGTTCTACGCCATATACAAGACGATCATAAATTTCGTCGGAAATAACTAAAATGTCGTTTTCTTCGGCGATTTCGGCAATTTCGAGCGCGGTTTTAAGTGAAAGAGTTGCTCCCGTCGGATTATTTGGATAACCGATGAAAATTGCTTTTGTTTTATCTGTAATTGCGGCGCGAATGTCTTCGGCAAGCGGTTCAAAATTATTTTCCATCGTGCAAATTACCGGAACTGAAACGCCGCCGGAGAAGACAATTTCCGGTTCATAAGCCACAAAGCACGGTTGCGGCACGATGATTTCGTCGCCTTCATTGCAAATCGCGGAAAAAATACATTTTAAGGCTTCGCTCACGCCGACCGTAATTAAAATCTCATTTTCGGGCGCGTAAATTACGTCATAATGTGTTTGGAGGTGTGCCGAAAGCCTTTCGCGCAGTTCGATCAACCCGGAATTTGCTGTGTAGCCAATCGGTCTTTCATAAATCGCGTCAAATCCGGCTTTGGCAATCGGTGCGGGCGTGGCAAAATCCGGTTCGCCGACTCCGAGAGAGATAACATCGGGCATCGAAGCCGCGATGCCGAAAAATTTGTGCAATCCCGAAACCGGAACTTTATGAATCCGTTCCGCGATAAAACCTTGATAATTTGTCATAAATGTTTGAATTGAATTTGCTAAAAAATTGATTTGTTTTTGATAAATAAAGATTAGTGATAAAATTCGAGTCTAAGATTTTGATACGGTTTTCCGCAAATCTAAAAAGGCGTTTTGAAAATTAATTTTAGGAGGAAGAAATGAAAACTTGTCCGCAATGCCGCGCTGAATACGACGATTATATGAATTTTTGTCTGCAAGACGGAGTTTCGCTTGTTGGCGAAGGCATTGAATCGCCGTCGGAAGATGTTACCGAAACTTTTGACTTTCCCCAAGATTCAACTCAGCAGCAAACCGAAGCCGTCACCGAAAAATGGAGCGGAACAAATGTTTCCACGGAAACGGCTGAAAAAACAGTTGGAAATCAGGCTTCTTCGACAAATCAATTTGCGGTGGCACAAACTCTCGTGCAATCAGAACCGCAAAAATCAAGATCAGGGATTTTTCTCGGTACAATTTTGTTAGGCGGTTTGTTGCTTTTAGGCTCGGCAATCGGCGGTGTTTTCTGGTATTTAAGTAATCAAAAATCATCCGAAACTGCTTTGCTCAATAATAAGCCGGAAAATACTGTAAATTCAAACAACATCGAAGAAAATCCGAATTTTGAAGTTTCAAACGCAGAAATACTTGATAACTCAAATCAAACCAAAACAAATTCAGCGACAAATATCAATACAATGACGAATTTAAAAACTTCGCCCACGCCGACACCAAAACCGACCGCAACACCAAAGCCGGA
>JBBSAX010000076.1:0-20770 GCA_038251885.1 Pyrinomonadales bacterium
ATTGAAATCTCTGACTTCGCTTTCTTTAAGTAGCAATCAAATCAGCGATTATTCATTCATCACGGAATTGAAATCTCTGACTTCGCTTTATTTAAGTAACAATCAAATCAGCGATTATTCATTCATCACGGAATTGAAATCTCTGACTTCGCTTTATTTAAGTAGCAATCAAATCAGCGATGCGTCATTTCTCACGGAATTGAAATCTCTGACTTCGCTTAATTTAAGTGTCAATCAAATCAGCGATGCGTCATTTCTCACGGAATTGAAATCTCTGACTTCGCTTGATTTAAGTAACAATAAAATCAGCGATGCGTCATTCATCACGGAATTGAAATCTCTGACTTCGCTTAATTTAAGTGTCAATCAAATCAGCGATGCGTCATTTCTCACGGAATTGAAATCTCTGACTTCGCTTGACCTTCGGGAAAATGAGGGATTGAAAGAGAAAATTCCCGAAGAGATTTTAAATGATTGGCGAGATGCCCGAAAGATAATTAATTATTATCTAAAAATAACCGTAGGCGAAACAAAACCTCTTAATGAGGCAAAAATCGTTGTTGTCGGTGAAGCGGATTTTGGTAAATCACTTTTGATACGAAGACTTATTCATAAAGATTATATTGATACGAAAAGCACGACCGGAATCAAGATCGAGACTTGGGAAGATGTCAGGATAAATAATCAAAATGTCCGGCTAAATGTTTGGGATTTTGGCGGACAGGAAATAATGCACTCGACGCATCAATTCTTTTTTACAAAACGCACCGTTTATATTCTCGTTGTCAATGCCCGCCGGAATGAAGATAAAAATAAAACCGAAGAATGGCTCAAACGAATCGAGAGCTTCGGCGGCGATTCGCCCATTATTATTGTCGGAAGCAAACTTGACCAAAATCAGCGCGATGATTCTCAGGAAGGTCAAGGATATTTCGACATTAATGAAAAGGAATTGGAAGATAAGTTTAAAAATATAAAAGGTTTTTACGGTGTTTGTAGTGATGTAAGAGTAAAGGGTTATGATAATAAATGGCAGGAATTTACAAGCTGTTTGCTAAACGAAATTGGAAAACTCAAGGAACTTCATCAACCGTTTCCGGCGGACTGGTTTGCTGTCAAAGAAGACCTCGAAGCGATGAAGAACAACAAAATTCCTCATATTTCCAACAACGAATATCTTTCAAATTGTATCGAGAAAAACGTCAAAGACGAAACCAGCCAAAATACTATTAGAGAATTTCTGAATGACATCGGAGTAATTATTTATTTCAAGGATTTATTCGACAGAATGATCTTTAATCCCGAATGGATAACAAAAGGAGTTTACGCGCTTACGGATAATCCGCGCATTATCAAAAATAAAGGCGAACTGGAATTTTCGCAATTAGACGAAATTCTTACGCCAAAAGGCTACAAACAAAATGAGCATAAATTTATTCTCGACTTAATGAGAAAATTTGAACTTTGTGTTGATATTGTAAAGGAAAAACGGTTTTTGATTCCCGATCTATTATTGGAAGTCCAAGAACCATACACGGGCGAATGGAAAAACACGCTCGGTTTTCAGTATCACTACGAAACATATCTGAAAAGTATTTTTACAAAGTTCGTTGTCAGAATGTATTCACATATTTATGACAAAAATTGGTGGCAAAACGGAGTCGTTCTCGAACGTGAAGGAAGCAAAGCATTAGTAAAATTTTATTCATCTGACAAAAAAGTAAAAATCAATATCAGCGGCGATAATATCAAAAACCGGCAAATTCTTTTAGCAATGATTCGTAAAGAATTTAAAGATATTCATAATGAATTTGCCGATCTCAAATATGATGAATTCATTGTTCACCCGACCATAAAATTGAGAAATGAAAAAGGGGAAGAAACGGAAATTCTAAAAGATTATGAAGAATTAATTGCCATCGAAGAAGCAGGTGGAACTGAAATTATTGTCAAAGAATTAAAAAAATATTTTCCGATCAGCGATTGGCTTGATGGTATCGAATCCAAAGAAGATAGGCTTCGCAGTAAAGAGAATTTCAGAAATGAAGATGCTGTTGTTAATTATAAAATCATAGAGAAAAATCTGTTACAAAAACAAAATGAAAATGCTTTAATCTTGAAAAGAGAAGATAAGATTATCGAACTTACAAATAAAAAAGCAAAACTGGAAGCAATAAAACATTATCTAGATGGAATTGCTTTTATACTTTCAAGAATAATAAGTATTTTAATTGGATTGAGCTTATTTAGCGGAGTCATCTGCCTAATTTATTGGTGTTACAAAAATTGGGATGCGGTAAATCCGAACGCGCAATCTATCTTAGCTATTGCCGCCGTTTTGTTTCCCATATTAACTATTGTATTTGGCTTAACATTTCGGAAAAAGATTTCTGAAATTGCATCTACTAATCTCTTTGAAGGTAGTATCAAAACATTTCTCTATTGGAAAAACAAAGATTTTGACATAAACGATTATAAAAATGTTTGTAAAAAACTCATTAATCAGAGTAATACCAAGTTGCGTATAAAAGATGATTTAAAAGGCGGAAACGTGACTTGATTATGCTGACAGCACGCTCCTTTGCAGTCGCGTTTCCGCCTCTCGTCTCTTTTTCTACATCATTCTATTGAACGTGATTTCGACATAAGCCGTCGAAGACGGCAACATATTTGTAGCCCATAACGCCAGTTATGGGAACGCTTTAGATATTTTGTTTAAGCGGTTGAAAACCGCGACATACGATTTTATGCCGCCATTTTCAATGGCTTTATCAAATTTCGATCATTTTCCCACGATTGGCATCGTGGACTACATATATAACGTCGGTTTCACCGACTAAATCTAAACTTCTTATGTCGAACTCACGTTATTTAGAAAAAAATTCTAACCTGTTTTTTAGAAATCAAAAAAATGCGAAAAACCTGCTCTCTAAAAATCGAGAGCAGGTTTAAGATTTCAAATTTCTTCAAACATCAAAAGATGAATCGGAAACCGAATCTGACCGAACGCGGAAGTTGGAAAGCGTTCGGTTGATTGTAACGCGCATCGGTTCTAAATGATGCACAACTTGAAGTTCCATTAGCTCCGCAAGTGCTTAATCCGGCATTGCCGCGACGGTTTAATTCCGTAACGGTGCTGGATAAACCGCCGTTGAAAATCTGCTGAATAAATGCAGTTTCAGATGTTACTCCCGGGAAAAACCGTTGGATTGCCGGAGCAGCCAGATCGCCCGTAAAGATCGTTGCAAAACGGTTAGTTACATTATGTTCGTTGAATGCATTAAGTACATCCAAATCAAACGCCATTGTGTAACGCGCATCACGACCGAATTTGTATTTGTGTGTAACTGCAAAATCGGTTTGTGTGTATGTATCCGTTCTGCCGAGATCGCCGCGTCCGAAAAGGAATGTGTTCGCGCTGTATGCGCTAACCGCAGTCGAGATCGGCGTTCCGCTCAGGGCTGAAACGAAAGTTTTGAATTCCGTTGTATTAACTTTGCTTCCGCCCCAATCGAAATTGTATCCGCCGTTAAATTTGAAAACGTGCGGACGATCCGTGGCGAGTCTGCCGTTGTCCGGTTCGCCGTCAGCCGTAAATCCTAAGAATGGAATATCGAAGAAACGATTGACATTCGGGCTCGAACGTCCATTTTCATCCGAACTTGCCAATCCCGAATAGTTTCCGAAAAGACGGCTGTAGGTGTAGCTCGTATTGATAAAGAAGTTATTTGCAAAACGTCTTTGCGCTTTGAATTCGATGGCATCATATTTACGTTCGGCTCTCGGAGTTGCCGGAACACCCGGAAGAAGCGGATCTGCGACGATTCCGAATCCCGGATTGGCAATAAAGAAAAGTTCATTCTGATTCGCATCAAAAATTCCTACGTCTTCGATTGTGCGGTCAATTTGTTTGTGAACAAAACGCGCACCGACTACCCAATTACTATTAAGTTCAAATTCCGTTCCGAGATCAAGCGAACTTTCGCGTGCCGCTTTTAGATTGGGATCAACACGATTGTCCGAAGGATCGTTGGAAGGAACGCGCAAGTCAACATCTAAAACCTGATTGTTTAAGATGTAGTTTCTCGTATAGAAAGTGTAATCGGGATTGGTTGCCAGAAGCGGAACATAGATTCTGCGGAGAATATTTCCGCCGAAACTGCCGCGCGGCAATTCATATTTGAATCGGTCATAAAACCAACCGTAACCGCCGTAAACTTTCCATTTTCCGTTTCCGAGAACGTCAAAAGCCGCTCCGATGCGCGGTGCGGGTTTGTCGCCCCAACCGAAGACAATCGGAACTCCTGTTGCTGAAAATGACGGAACATCTTCTTTCTCAATACGGAAACCCGGATTGATTGTTAAACGTCCGATTGTCCAGCTATCTTGAACATAGAGAGCCTGACTCTTACTTGAAGTATTACCGGAAGCTCCAAAATACTGGAGATAAGCATATCCGATTTCACCTGCACCGCCGCCGACTCCTCTTGAAGTCGAATTGTAGAAAACACGAATTTCGCCGTTTCCGCCGATATTCGCATAACCGTTTAATACATCGTTGCTCAATTTGTTAAGTTGATAGCCGAATTTCAGGCTGTGGCGACCGCCGAAATTATCAAGAATGACGGTTGCGTCAGCATCAAAAGTTGTCCGTTTTGAAATATCGCGGTCAATTCCCAAAATTGTCGGAACATTTGAAAATCCTGCGGCACAGCGTCCTGAAGGACTCGTTCCCGGAAAAGGAACTCCCGGCATATTCGGAACTTGATTGGCATTGATACAGCGAACGCGGTCAATAGTCGGAATTCCGTAGCTGCCTAATTTTTCATTTAAGTAGCTTTGACCGCCGCGTGCGGAAAGTATCCATCTTGAGGTCGGTGTCCAAGTTCCGCCAAAATTATAAACCGAACTTGCCTGCCGACCGCCTTGCGTTGCGATAAACTGACTGCCTGACAAAGTTCCGTCGCTCGGAATATTGCTGCCGGCAAGTCCTGTTACCGCCGGTAGATCACCGTGAACGCGAGTCGGATTGTAAGTATAACTTCCGGTCAGATTTAAAGTATCGCCTAATTGTGCGTCAAGTCGGAAAAATCCGTAATCACGACGTTCGTTTCGACGATATTCTTGTGTTTGTCCGTTCGTGTAGTCAACATTTCTTGTAGTATCGAAACTCTGAACATTATACGCACTGAAAAACCACAATCTGTCCTTAATGATCGGACCGCCGAGCGAGCCGTTCGGGAAAAAATATGTATATTTGTCTCCCGGCGGTGAAAAATATGTCAAAGCATTGCTGTCCGGGTTCAAAATCGTAGATTGCGGAACATTTTGATTATCAACCAGACTTAAAACTTCGACATTTATTCGAGTATCAACCAGAGAACTTCGCGGTTCGAGTTTGCTGGTTTGAAACGATGTTCCAATATCGCCGTTAAATTCATTTCCGCCGCGTTTGGTTACGAGCGAAATAACGCCGCCCGTTGCGCCGCCATGTTCGGCTTCAAAACCGCCGGTTTTGATCTGAACTTCCTGAATCAATTGAAACGGCAAGTTGTTATTATTATTTAATTGTCCGGTGCGGAAATTCGTGATTTCCTGACCGTCAACAATAAACGTATTTTCCGCGCCCGATGAACCGTCAATCTGGAAACCTGCACCTTTCGGCTCGGCTTGAACCGACGGTGCGGTTGCCAAAACGCTCGCAAAATTAGTTCCTTTCGGGATTTCTTCAAAGCGTTTTTCCGTAATATTTGTTTGCACACGGCTCGAAGTCGCGTCAATTGACGCAACATCGCCGCTCGAAACATTTACTGTCGCTCCAACGCCTTCCGGTTGCAAAGAAAAATTAACCGGCGTTGCTTTTCCAAGCGTTACTGTCGCCGTGGTCGGTTCGTTTGTGGCAAAACCGGATGCAGTTGTGCTAACTTTATAGCTACCGGGCGGCACAGCTAACACACGGTAAAAGCCTTCGTCATTGGTCGTGACTGTTCGTTTAAAGGCATTACCTTCGATAGTTACTGTTGCGCCCGGAACTAAAGCTCCTGCGCCATCCTTCACAGTTCCATCAATCGAACCTGTCGTTTCCTGACCGAAACTGAAAACAGCTAAGCCGAGAATTAAGGTTGCAATTAACGGTAAAAATTTAAATTTACTTATCATTGTTTGTACTCCTTTTTTAACTAGGGATTGAAAATTTCTTTGCACAGGGTTTGCAAATAGTAATTTATTTAGAATTAGAAAAAGCTGTGCAAAAAATTTCCGACGTTTCATTAATTGCAAGTTCAAAGCCATTTCAAAAAAAACATCTAAAATCAAAGGTAAATGTTGGAATAATGAAGTTTAATAATTTGGTTGGAAATTTTCGTTTAAAAACAAACGGGAGTTGTTAAAAAATTCTGTATGAGAAATTTAGATAAAAATTCATAATTTCGGTCAAAAATTCGCGTTTCTGGAAGTTCTCCAAAACTGTGGACAAATGTATGAAAAAAATAGAGTTACAGCTTCATAAAATGAAGAAATCGGTGAGATTTTCGCGCCTTTTTATGAAATAAATTTGTAATAATTATGAAATTTGAGAGTTTCTGTTGCTCAAAACACATTTGAGATTTGTAAAAAATGTTAAATCGGTTCGATAAATACAGGCGAATAATTGATTTTAGAAAGATTTGAGGAAAATTTTAGCAGTTTTTTATAACTTTTCCACGATTTTGTAGCAATATGGAAACCGTAGAATTTTTATACCAAGGAGAACTAATTTTATGTATTTAGCAATGGCAAATCGAAGAGATGTCTATCACGGTAATGAACGTCTTTCAGACAAGACCGTTTTGGAAACGTCGAATTTGAATGAAGTGGTTCAATCGCTTTCAAAAGCACTCGAAACATTGGATTCGTTAAAGGAAGTTGAAATCTATCAGCTTTTAAGACTCCATTCGCAGTATTTTCCGAAAAAGGGCATAGATTTTTATAAAGTTACAAAACTTTATGAACGAAACCTGATTGAACACGCTTTGAAAGAGGCAAGGGGAAAACAGACTGAAGCGGCAAAGTTGCTTAATCTCGGATTATCTACTTTGAACGCGAAAATTAAAAAACACGGAATTCCGACTTAGTTGAAGGATGAATTAAAACCGAATAGCAAAATATTCTTGCAGAAAAATCTGTACTCTTGATAAATAAACAAAGGCACTTCTTTATATATCCGCTATTTGGCTTCAAATTCAATTTTCAATTAATGAAAAGTATTTTTACGCCGGGAGCGCACGCATCTTGCGTGCTGAGTGCCGTAGCACGAAAAAAGCCTTTGCATCAATATAAGGTTGAGCAAACAAAGACTTTTCACGCCGCTTTGCAAGCGACGTGGCACGCAAGATGCGTGCGCTCCCAGCTAAAAGACTCTTATTTTTTTTGCTGGATTTATTTTAAAGGCACGAATATTGCTGAATATTCCGTATTAGTTTCTGAAAAAATGTCACAAATTATACGTTTGCGGTGTTTTTATATCAGTCAAATTCTATTAATAAATTTCAAAAACGGAGCGTTTACAGAGTTTTACAATAATTTTGCAGAAGCAAACTTTCTTTAAACTTTATGGTTTATCAAATCGTAATTAATTTTGAATAAAGTAAAACTTATCCGAAAAAAGAGATTTAGAACCTCTCATTTCTACAAGTAATTGGTTTTTCAATTACGTTTGCAGTATTTGCAAGGAGTAAGGGAAATGGTAGTAGATAAAATTCATTGCTTTGAATTTGGTGAATATCGGCTCGATATTACCAATAATCAGTTATTAAGAGATAAGGTGCCTGTTTCCATAACTCAAAAGAGTTTCGAGATTTTGCTTTTTTTGATCGAAAATCAAGGAATCGTTTTGAAAAAGGAAGATTTACTCGACGCTTTGTGGGAAGGAGATTTTGTTGAAGAATCAACTCTGACGCAACATATTTATATGTTGCGAAAGGCTCTCAAAAAGAAGGGCGATGAACCGAGCTATATCGAAACAATGCCCAAGATCGGCTACCGTTTTGCCGGCGAAATCGAAGAAGTTTTCTACGAAAATCCGCATCCGCACATCACTGTAAATCACGTTTATCCTGACTCGACCGAATCCGTTTCAACTTCGATAAATGATGAAATAGTTTACTTTAAATCGTTGACCGAATCGGGAAAAATCTCCGCTTACGTCGAAGAAAAAGCAAAAACTATTGCTCCGCCGCGACCGGAAAAGATACCGTCAAAACCTTATGTTGCGATTGCGATTCTTTTAATTACGGGATTTTTGCTTCTTGGTTATGCACTTTATGAAGGAGTTGTTTTTTCGGGTTCGCCGTCGGAACAAAATCAGCCGCAAAAGGTCAAATCAATCGCGGTTCTTCCGTTCAAAATAATCGGTGAAGGCAAGGACGAAAAACTCGGCTTGGGAATGGCTGACGCGCTGATTTCAAAACTCGGAAATCTCGAAGGAATTTCCGTGCGACCGACCAGCACAATCATTCGTTTTACCGAAAATGAAAACGAAGATTTATTTGAAATCGGCAGAAAACTTGAGGTTGACGCAATTTTAGTCGGGACGATTCAGCGCGATAGCGATTTAATCAGAATTAACGTCCAGTTTTATCGCGTCAGCGATCAAACTCAAATAGCCGCAGAAAAATTTGATGAAAGATATTCGAATATTTTCAGTATTCAAGACAGAATTTCCGAAAAGATCGCGCAGAAATTATTCTTGAAAAAAAATTCTAAAAACGATTCGCTTAAATATCTCGAATATTCAAACAATACAGAGGCTTATCAGGCATATTCGCTCGGACTTTTTCATTGGAACAAACGCACCGAAGAAAATATGGAAAAGGCGGTCGCATACTTCAAAATTGCGATTGAAAAAGACCCGAAATTTGTCAATGCTTACGCCTATCTTTCCGATTCATATACGTTAATCGGTTATTACAGAATGAAATTTATGCCTTCCGACATTGCCTTTTTGAAAGGCGCGGAAATGGCAAATAAAGCTTTGGAATTGGACGCAAATTGTTCGGAAGCAATGACGAGTCTGGCAACGATTTATTCGATCAGAGGCGAAGGCGAAAAAGGCGCAAATCTACTGAGAAAGGCAGTAGAAATTAATCCGAATAATTCGACGGCTCGTGTTCGTTTGGCTTGGGCGTATATTTTTGAAGGAAATTTGGAAAAATCAATCGAAGAAATGAAACTGGCACAGATTCTCGATCCGCTTTCGACCACGACAAACCTTGCGCTTGCACAACTTATGTATCTGGCACGCCGTCCCGACAAATCAATTTTATATTCGCGCCGCGCTCTTGAAATTGATTCCGATTCGATTGCTGCAAGACGTTGGATTGCCGATGCTTTCGAGCAAAAAGGAATGTATCAGGAAGCTGTCGCCGAATTAAACAAAATGCTGAATTTGCAACAAAACGACGGTATTTCATTATTAAGTCTGAGTCGAATTTATGCAAAGGAAAAAAAATTCGATGAGGCGAAGAAGTTTTTAGAGAAAGCCAAAAAAGCCGAAACTTCTGCGGAAACGCCGTATCAATTGGCTTTGTATAACATTTCACTCGGAAATAACGACAAAGCCATCGAACTTCTGGAAAAATATCAAAGTGAAACGAATGGAAGCTACGCGCATTTCAAACACGATTATCAACTTGACCCGCTGCGCGACGACCCGAAATTCAAAAAACTTCTGCCGCCGAGCGATAGAAACGCGCAGACCGATTGACTTTAGTTTACTGCTTTTTGCTGTCGGAAGTTGAATTTGTATTTGCGCTCGCCGTTTGAGTTTCCTGATTTACTTCGTTTTGCACATCTGCCGGTGAAACCCATCCGGCTTTTTGAAGCAATTCAAGCGCAAAACGAATCGGAACAGCCATATTTGCTGCTGTGCTTTCGGTAAATACGCCGAAATTTACGGCAATAACTTTGCCGTTCTGCCCAAAAAGCGGCGCACCCGAACCGCCTTCCGCCGTTTTCGCATCGTGAACAACACGCCTCGAATCTAAATCCGTAATCGAACCTTGCGTAGTTAAAGGCACGATTTTTCTTGATTGCGAAAGTGAATCAATAATACATCGGCGCGAACCCTCACAGCGCACATTTAGCGAACGCGCTTCTTCATCGTCAGCCATTGCCAGAAGTCTGTCGGGTCCGTTTGGAAAGCCCATTGTCACAACGGGTTTTCCGACAGCAACCGCTTCCGATTCGGTATCAATCGGCAAAACCGGAATAGTTGAAGGTAATTGTTCAGGATCAATCGTTCCGACTGCGACATCTTCCCGCGCTCCGAGTTGACGGATTTTGAGCGGAAAAGATTGCGGAATATTCGGGAAATAAACAACAAGACGTTTAATTCTTGCACGACCGTCCGAACTTTTTATCATCTGCTGAACCAATTCGTCTTCCTTCCAAGGTTGGACAACGTGGCGGTTTGTCACAATATATCCGCCGCCGACGTGAAATCCCGTGCCGATAAAATCGTATTCGACCGCCGTTCCATTGCCTTCTGTCGTCAAACCCATTTGAAGCTGCGGCTGAACGAGTTCTTCTTGCACCGGAACAGTCGGTGGATCATAATTTTCCGGCTGAAAAGCATTCGGATCGGGATAACGCAGAGTTTTTCCGTTTTTCCGGTCAACTAAATCATAAACACCGAAGATCAGACAAACACCATTTCCATATTCGATATTTACCGAATTGGCAACGGAAAATGTTTTATAAATATCTTTGCTGGTTTTATCAATTTCGCTAACCTGATCTTTCGTTTGAAGAATTTTAGATTGTAATTCTTTAATTATCTCGTTTTGCTGTTCGGATTGTTCGCGATTTCTTTTTAATTCATTGCTGAGCGCAATGCCGAGATAAAAGATTCCGGTCAGCGAACCGATGACGATTGCCAGAATTATAAGTTTTGTCGCCCAACTGATTTCGCGCGAAAGTTCGCGAACAAATTCGCGCAAAAAGGCTTTGGCATCATCACGGCGCGGAGTTGCGCGGGCATCGAGAGCGGCGGCTTCGATAAATTGGGCGATGTGCGGCTGTTCGCGGTTGGTCGTAATCAGCGAAGATTTTGAATCGAGCGAAAAAAAGGAAAAGGAGATGTTTGCGTCGGGAATTTCAATCGTGTCACCGTCATTGATGGCGGCGTAGCGATGTATGGGTTTTGAATTATAAATTAAGCCGAGTTCTTCATTAAATTGTGTAATTCGATATTCGCCTTTTCCCCATTCGAGTTCAAACCAAACCGCTTTTTCCGATATTTTTTTGGTGTGAATCTGAAGATCGCTCGTTTCATCCGAACCGAAACGAATATTTTCAGACGAGAAAAACTCCGTGCGTTTTTCTGCGCCAACCGTGATGTGAATTACTAAACCGACTGCCATTTATTAAAAAAATCTTTTTCAACCGTTGAAAATATTCAAGTGTGATTTTATCACAAACTTAAATTTAAACTTAATTTATAGAGAAAATGTCGTGAATATTGAAAAATATTTTTTTCGCCGGGAGCGCAGGTTGCCAACCTGCATAAGTGCGTGAGCGCGAAAAGACGTTTGCACTAAAAAAAGATTATTCTAATCAAAAGTCGTTCCGCCGCTGGCGCGACGATGCAGGTTGGCAACCTGCGCTCCCGGCTTAGATATTTGTTGTTTATTTGTTTACTTTCCTTTTTATTGTCAAGAATTTTGTTAAAATGCAAAATATGAGCGAACCGAAATTCATCGAAGACCGCCAACAAATCGAAAAACTTGCGCCGGTTACAAATGCACCGCTTAAAAGACAAGTTTTCGTCTGCAACGGAAAATCTTGTTTAGCTATCGGAGGCGCGGAAGTCAAAGCCGAATTTGAAAAACAACTTGAAGCCCGAAATCTGCGTTACGGCAAGGAATCGAAAGGCAGAAATCCGAACGGCGAGATCGTTTTGACCGATTGCAGTTCGATCGGTTTTTGCTCAATCGGTGCGGCAGTTTTAGTTTATCCCGAAGGAATCTGGTATGGACAAGTCCGCGCCGAAGATGTTTCCGAAATTATCGAAAAACATCTTATAAATGGCGAAATTGTCGAAAGATTATCATTAAAAAATTTGACTGATAAAACGGAACGCGAACTTTAGTTCGCCCGTGACTTGCGAACTAAAGTTCACGTTCCGGTTTGATACTAACTCTGCCCCCTAAACATCTTCATTAAGTCAATATAAAGTTCCGGCGCGGTCAGCAAATCCTGAATTTTTTCGAGTTTATTTAATTTAGCTTTCGGCGGATTTTTCAGCGCGGCAATCATTTTCGATTCCTTTCTTCCAACGACAAGTGCATCAATTATTTTCGGCGTTGCTCTGACTAATTTGGCGACCTTTTTCTGCTCGAACTTGAAGGTCATAGACATTTGAACCGCTTTGAAAGAATTGAATAAATCGTAAAAAATATCTTTTCCGACGAGATAACCGGCGAATTCAAAAGTGTCGTCGGCATCCGATTGTTTCGTGTCGGTCGAAGCATCGGGCAAAACCAAATCTTCGACTTTTTCCTTGAACATTCCCAGAGACATTGTTACATCGTTGGTCATTTGACCGACGCTGCCGGATTCTTCGTAGTTGACCGAACCGTAAAAATTGATGTCTTTGGCAAACTTTTCGAGTATCGAATCGAACATTAAATTTGAAGTTGGAGTTACGGCGTTTGTCGCCTTTTTACCGGCATTGGTAATTGCCGAATAAACTTTGGAATTAACGGCAAAAGCGATTAGAGAATTATTCGATGCGCCGAGCATTTTCACGATTTTAGGATTTTTATATCCGGCTTCGCGGTTTAACATTTCGGTTACTGTTTTTTCAAGTCCGATTGCCATTGTGCGGTCATCCAAAAATCCGAGCGCGACTTTGAATTTGAATCCCTGATTAACATCCATATTCGTCGTTGATATGTCGTTCGTTTTATTTTCTGCAGGTATTTGTTCGGGAAGTTTTGCCAAGTCGAAAAGCAACATTTTTTTATTATTAACGGTTGTTTCAGAGCGAATTAACTGAAGCGTTTCAGCAAAACCCTTTTCGACTTTTTTCGGTTCGACTGATGTTTCGGGTTCGATAATTTGAATGTCGTAATTCGAGTCTAAAAATTCGGTTTGAAAATTCAAATTAGTTTGCAAACTAACTAAATTTTCCGATAACGAATTTAATTCCCGATTTTTTTTCAGCCGCGTTGCAGGCAATTTACCGAGCGAGGCAATCGTCGAATCCAGATTTTCGTTGATTTGACTTATCAAATTATCTGCGGGCGACAAAGCAACCGGCAAAGGAAAAATCATATCTCCCGACGATGTATTTGCGTTATACGAAGTATTTGCATTATATGAAGTATTTGCGTTTGCAACATTTGCGTTATACGAAGTATTTGCATTTGAGGAATTTGGATAATACAAGATGTTTGCATTTGAGGTATTTGCGTTAATTGTGCTGTCGGTAAGAATTTCGGCAGAATAGTCTTCACCCGGTTTCAACAAATTATCAAGCATTTTCGCCGCCGCATATTTTTTTTGATACGGCGCGTAAATCGCTTTCGATTCCTTCAAAAGCGCATCGAGTTTGGCAACTCTTTGCGCGTCATCAATCGTTATTTTGTTCCATCTGTTTGATAGTTTAATTGATTGCTCGCGCAACGATTTTGTGTCAACGTCAGATTTCAAAATAGTTAAATATTTATTGATAAAATCAGTAATTTGTTTATTATTTTCGCGCAACTTACCGACTGCCGCCGGATCGGTGTTCAGTTTCGGCAAAGCGTTTAGAGATTTATCCAAATCCTGCGTTTTGCTTAAAGATTCTTCAAAATTTTTCGTCGCCGTTGCAATATTTTCGGCGTTGAGATTTGCCGGTTTGAAATCCCGAAATTGTTTGAACGCCTCCATATATTGGCGGCTCGGTGATTGTTGCTCTTTAAATTCAAAAATGGCATCTAATCTTTTCGCCCAGTTTTCCGCCATATTCGGATTCGGATTTTGAGTTTTAAGAAGAACGACCGGATTCATCTCCTGTGGAACGTCTTTTCCTTCAAAATTTGTCGGAATATTAAGTCCGACGGCGATTTGCCGAAATTCATAAGGATTTACGCCAACTTCATTTTCAATCGTTTTGACGAGTTCCTTCAAATGCCCGATTTTCTTTACGTCCTGATTTAAGATATTCGGCGCGGCGACATTCAGAATCCGGTTAAAATCCATCGTCATCGCCACATCCGAATCAGGCAACATCGCCGCCAATTCGAGCGATTCCGTATTAGTGTCAGCCGCAATAGTTTGCCCCAAAGGAAAAAACATCGCCTGAGTCAAAAGAAAAGAAGCGAAAAGCAAAGCAACAAAGATTTTTCGTAGCATAAATATTTTTGATCAAATTTCTAAGTTTGGGGAAACGCAAGCAGTTTATACCACAAATTATTCGGTTTTTACAGCGAAAAACTATTGCTTGAATATTATTTTTTGAATTTCAAATTAACTTTAAATTCAAAAAGCTGCGGAATTTCTTCCACAGCTTTTCAAGTAGATTGATTTTCTAAAAACTCAAGCAGATTTCGCGCTCGCTTCCATATCAGGTTTTCGCTTTGTAATTTAATTATCAATCAGATTCTTAAATTTTTCCGTGAATAATTTAAGTTCGCTAATATTCAGTTTACCGATTTTGGCAATTACGTCTTGCTCTTTGGCAGTCACAATTCTGTCAACTTTCAGAACCGAATCTTTTCGCAGACCGTTTTCTTTAGCTACGCGCAAAACCATTTCATTTTCAGTTGGATTTGGTGGGACAACTGAACTTACGGCACATAATACCAAATCTTTATAAACATCCTTTGTTTCACAGACGACAACTGACGGTCTGACTTTTTTGTTCGTCAATTCGGCGAACGGAAACGGTATCAAAACAATATCGCCTGTGTTCATAAACTTATTCTACGGCGAGATAATCTTGATAAATATCTTCCCGTTCGTCTTCCCAAAATGTAAAACCATCAGTTTGTGCGGAAAGACTGCGAGTTTCTTCCGCTTCGTCAATTTCTTCGACGAATGTAATTATGACCTTGTATTTTTTTGAAACAGGCACTTTTTCCAAGAGAATAAAAGTTTTCCCGTCGAATATTCCTTCAATCGTTTGCATAATAATTCATCTTACGCCGCTTTCGTCAAAGAATCCATATCAGGCTTCCAACGCAAAACAGGTTTTCGTGCCGCGGTTGCTTCATCAAGCCGTCCGATTCTGGTTGAATGCGGCGCGTCTATCACGAGTTGCGGATTTTCGATGGCTTCTTTGGCGATTGATTTCATTGCGTCAATGAATGCGTCCAAGTCGGAGCGTCCGACTGATTCGGTCGGTTCGATGAGCATTGCGCCTTCGACGATTAAAGGAAAATAAATAGTCATCGGATGAAAACCGTAATCAATTAATCTTTTTGCGATATCGAGCGTATGAACGCCTTTTCGCGTCTGCTTTTTGTGCGAAAAAACTACTTCGTGCATACTGTCGGACGCAAACGGTTTGTCGAAATCTTCAGTTAATAAGTGTCCGACGTAACGAGCATTCAAAACCGCCGCTTCGGTCGCTTCCTTCAAACCCGTGTCGCCGTGCGTCATTATGTAAGCGAGTGCGCGAACCATCATTCCGAAATTGCCGTAAAATGCTTTAACGCGACCGATTGATTCGGGATAATTGAAATCCAAACTAAATTTTTCGCCGTCTTTGACGAGTCGCGGAGTCGGCAAAAACGGTTTTAATTCTTCGGTGCAGCAGCACGGACCGCAACCCGGACCGCCGCCACCGTGCGGAGTTGAAAAGGTTTTGTGCAAATTCAGATGAATGACATCAACGCCGAAATCGCCCGGACGCGCCACGCCGACAAGCGCGTTCATATTCGCGCCGTCCATATAGACGAGTCCGCCCGCGTTATGAATTTCGTCGCAAATTTCTTTGATGTTTTTCTCGAAAAGTCCGACCGTATTCGGATTTGTCAGCATCAATCCGGCGATTCCGCCTTCGTCGCAAAGCTGTTTCAAATGCTCCATATCGGTCAAACCTTCCGAAGTTGATTTGATCGTTTTGACCGTAAATCCAGCCATATGTGCAGACGCGGGATTTGTTCCGTGCGCTGAATCGGGAACGAGCATCACACGCCGGTCTTTCGCCGCTTCGCCGTCGCGTTTATCCAAAAACGCGCGAATAAGCATCACGCCAGTCATTTCGCCCTGCGCTCCGGCGGCAGGTTGCAAGGACACGCCCGGAAGTCCCGTAATTTCCGCCAAATCTTCCTGTAATTGATACATTAGTTCGAGCGCACCTTGCGCTTCGGCTTCCGGCACAAGCGGATGAAGTCCGGCAAATCCGGCGATTCGCGCAACTTTTTCGTTAAGCCGCGAATTATATTTCATCGTGCAAGAACCGAGCGGATACATTCCCATATCAATCGAATAATTCCACGTCGAAATCCGCGTAAAGTGCCTGATGACATCAACTTCCGAAACTTCCGGTACGCCTTCGAGATCATCTTCGCGCCGAAGTTCGAGCGGAATTAATTCGTCAATGTTCGTTTCTTCAACGTCTAATTTCGGTAACCTGTAACCAACTCGTCCGGTTTGCGAACGGTCAAAAATCAACTCTTCATTCTGAGTCGGGTGCTGTGTAACTTTTGTTATACTCATAAATTTATTTGAAAAACTAAAAAATTGCCATTGAAATGATGTTTGATTTGAAAAATATTGAATAGATTCCAATCTTTAAAGACCACATTCATTTTATCAATATTTAGACGGTCTTCATCTTCACTATGCGACGGCAAAATAAAATTCAAAGTGTTATCGGAAATTTCAGGATATTTTTTTGAATTCAAAATATTTCCTTCGGCTTTAACTTCCGTCATAATTCTAAAACGTAATTTAACCGAAGCATTTTCGACGTTTCTGACTTTGCTAAAACTTGTCTGTTCCGAAAAAATCGTTTCCAAAAAACTTTTTGTTTTCTCGTCTAACTTTGTTTCACTCTTTTCCATTGTTTCCTTTAAAACTTGATTAAAAGATTTGGAAATCAATTCGCCAACCTTAACCGTTTCAAAAAAACTTCCGTGAACAAGAGTTATTTTACAATTTTCTTTGCGTTTGCCGCGAATCAAATAAAAAACTTCCCGTTCGGGTAAAGCGAAAACGTCATCGCCGGAGTCTTTCATTTGCCGCAAAACTTCGCTGTTTTTACTTTTGAAAATCTTTTCAATTTGTTTCTTTCCCGTCGGAATTGTCGAATTAAATGATGAAACTGTATAACTTTTGCTGTCTTTTAATTCGACTAATTCGCCGCCTGTAAAAAGTTCATCGTTTTTGCAGATTTTAATTGCTAAGTCGGGGAATTGCCCGACACACTTGCACGAAAGAAGTTCTTCATCAAACGAGAAATCATCAAGTTTCACAGTTGATTTTAATGAATCTTTTTTCTCAACAAGTGTTTTGAAAAAATGATAAATCGAAGAACTCATAGATTTGAAAACGCCACCTTTTGTTTTCCGTTTAATGACGCTTTGACGAAATTAGTATTCCAAATCTTTTGCAGATTTTCCGTGCAAGTATAGTCTTTATAAAATTTATCAATACTGTCGCTTTCGCGCATCTCGGACAATCTGTTTACAATACATTCGGCGTTTGCCCGATCAATTTCGATATTTACCGAATTTCGGTTTAACTGCTTGGCAACGACGGCATTTGTTCCAGTTCCGGCGAAAGGATCGAGAATACAATCTCCGGCATTGCTCGAACTCAAAATAATTCTTAACAGTAGAGCGATTGGCGATTGCTGTTTATGAAGACGCTCGCCGTTTTCCTGCCGAATTGCTTCATCGCCGGCAAAATAACCGCTCGTCAATTCTCGAATATCGTCCCAAATATCTGTCACAAAAACACCGTTTTCGCGCTCGTATTTATGATGTTTCAAAAGCGGCGGATTAATTCGCAGACGATTAAACACTCGCGGACGCTTCCCTTTTGTCGCAAATGCAATGATTTGAAAGGCTTTACCGTAACGCATCCGTCCGGGAACGGCGGAAGTCATTTTTTTCCAAATTATCAAATTTTGAAACGTCCAACCTGTTTCGCGCAAAATTTGCAAGACATTTTCGGAGTTTTTTTCGCGCTGCATAAAATAAATTGCCGCACCATCAGACGATAATTGAAATATTTGCGAACAAACGCCGCGCACCATTTCCCAATATTCTTTTTCAGGTAAGTTATCGTCGTATGAAGAATAAACTTTCTGCTGATTAAACGGCGGATCAAGAAAAATCAGATCAATTGTCGAATCTAATTGTGATAAAATATTGCGACAATCTCCAAAAATCACACGATGTGAACGGTTGGAAATCATCTTTTCATTCCGAATTGAAGGTCGCGCAACTTTCTCAATGTTTATTTGTTCCATATTGCTTTAATAAAAATGACTTTAGTTTTAATCTATCATTTTTTGATATAAATCTAATAATTCGGAGGAAAACTTTTCTTGATTAAATTCTTTTTTAACTGTTTCAAAACCTTTCAATCCGATTTCAGCGGCGAAATCTTTGTCAATTATTAAGCGTTCGATTCTGCCGGCAAGTTCTCCACTGTTTTTATGTTCAAAGAGAAGTCCGTTTTTGCCGTGTTCAATGATTTCCGAAGATGAACCGCTCAAAGTTGAAATTGCCGGAACTTTTCGCGCCATAGTTTCTAAATTCACCAGAGCGAAACCTTCAAAATTGGTTGACAAAACGTGAATATCCAGTGCATCAATAAATCTTTCAATATCAGTTCGATAACCCGTGAAAATAAATTTTTCCGAAATTCCCGATTTTTTTATATATTCGGAAACCTCTTTGAAATGCTGACGTGTGATTTCCTCTTGCGAGTTGTCACCGATGACAATAATTTTTATCGAATCATATTTTTCGACTATTTTTTTCACCGCTTCGGCGAGCGTAAAAAAATCTTTTTGCGGGGCAACCCGCGCGATCATACCGATTAATTTGGTGTCGGATTGAATACCAAATTCCTTAAAAACGCTTTCCCGGTTAGAAATCTTCTCTTGATCGTTAATTTCTGAAATTTTAATTCCGTCATATATTACTGTGCCATTTTTGGAATTTGTTTTAAAGGAGAAAGAATCACGGGTTTCTTTTGAAACAAAGATCCAATGTTTAACGGGGCGTAAAAAAAACTGATTGCGCTTAGAAACATTATTGTGTTTATTACGAACGTGAGAAATCAGTGGTTTGCGGGCTAGAATCGAGGTTAGAGAGTAAAAAGCGGCGGCGAAATAATCCTGTGCGTGAATTAAATCAATTTTCATCCCGGAAATTTTTCTCGCCATTTTCAAAGAATTACGCCAATAAGCGGAAGGATGCAGAATACTCGGTTGAATTTCGGCATTTTCAATCACATCAAAACCCTGATCTCTAAAGAAACTTGAAACTAATGCACATCCGGTCTGACAAAGAAATGTATTTTTATAACCCGATTCTTTCGTGATCTCAGCAATTCGTAATGCCGCAATTTCTGTTCCGCCGATAGATTTATAAGGCATTAAATGCAAAATATGCTTCGGTGCAGTTCCCATCAAAAATAATTTTTACACAATAAATTCAATAATATAAGAAATGATAATCGTCGTAAAATTGTCGGATTAATACAAAAAAACTCCTGTCGCAATTCTAGCAAATTAGCGACAGGAATCTTAAATCGAAAAAGCGAAAATAAATTTTTATTGAAACAGAGGAAAAATCTTGCCGCCTTTTTCTTCTATGTCATAGCCGGTTTTACGTATTGATCTTGCTTTAAGCCGGATAACCGCCAAAAAACTGTAACTGTGATGCGAACTCTTGTCGCGCTCTTTAGCTCTTAAACGAAGCGTTAAATCGGGATCGAATTGCGGAACTCCCAGGTTGGCAACGTCTTGTTCAAGATAATAAAAGCCTTTGTTTTCAATTTGAATGTAATAACAGTTTTTGTTGGCGTAATATCTGTGCAGATAATCTCCGGCATCCAGATCGAAAGTATTTTCAAAGGCTTTTTGATCCTCAATTTTATATTGGGGTTGAAAACTGTTTTTGTCTTTGGTGAACAAATTCGGTTTAAAGTTACTATTAATTCGTCCAAGGACGTTGAAAGAATCATACATTCCGGTGATTTCATCGGGAGTCGTCCAACTCCATCCGCTGCCTTCATTCCACGTCATAAATTTTTGTCCGAAATCAGGCGCGTTTTTGTTTTTCAGTTCCAAATAGTAAATACCGTTTCTGTGCGTAAATGCTGAATCCGGTGAATTTCCGCCTAAATTACCTTTTAACTGCAAAGGGAAAAACCCTTTGTCTTCTAAAATTTGGTTGATTTCGTCTTCGTATTTTTGTCCTAAATTTCTCGGCATAACTTTCTCCAATAAATGTCTGTGCTTTGAATTGAAAAATTGCCCACGCCGTTGCTGATTGTGGGAAATCGTCTATTTTGCGTCTTTTTAAGGAACGCAAAACATTCACAAGTTTGCCAACGAAATTTATTTTTTTTAAGTTTATAAAGTCTTTAGAATATTTTCGGTTTCGATTGCGGTTTCTTTGATGCTTTCAACGCCGTCGAGCAGTTCGTCAAGTTGACCGGAAAGTTCGCTCGGCGATTGCATTGTAACGATTTGATCCGCAATTAATTTAAAAGAATTTTCGATCAGATCGAGTTGTCCGTAAGCGACATTTAAATAACGCCGAATTTCCTGCACGCG
>JBBSAX010000077.1:0-20367 GCA_038251885.1 Pyrinomonadales bacterium
AGAAAAAGCGGCGGAGAATATTTCAAACGAACTCGACAAAGTTATTCACGAACGAATGCGTCTCGGAATAATTTCGGCTTTGGCGGCGAACGAAAAATTGAGTTTTACCGATATGAAGAATCTTCTGAACACGACGGACGGAAACATCAGCGTTCACGCACGAAAATTGGAAGATGCAGGTTATCTCGAATGTTTGAAATCATTTAACGGGCGCGTTCCTTTAACCGAATACAAAATCACCAATAGCGGACGTGAAGCATTGAATCGTTATTTGAATCATATGGAAGCATTGATAAGTGCAATGAGGAAAATATGACAAAGGAAAAATCATATAAATTAATAGGGTTTGCAATTTGTTTAACAATTGGAATTTTTATCGGATTACTTTCATATCCGTTTTACCAAATTATTTCAGGCATAACTATCGGCAGACATTTGGAAACTCTCTACGCCCCAGAAACAAATCACAATGCAACGCTTCTGAAGAAACTTAATCTTGCCGACATCAATTTCATTGTAAAAGTTGATGGTGTAAAAGTTTATACATCGCCGGATTATATGGGTTTTCCTGACCATCTTTATCGTGAAAATTTAGTTTGGGATAAATCAGGCAAGATTGTTGTTCTTGAACTAATGGGAAAGAGAACTTTTGGTTATAACGCTGAAGAAAAAAGAGAAATAACAAAAAATGAATTGGAGAAATACGTGTTTTATCCGACACCTTCAGATACAAATTATGCTCCGATTAGAGATTTAACGGAAAAATAAGGAGGAAATATGGGCGTGATTTTATTGGTAATGACAATCGGCGGTTTGATAATTGCGGCAATTTTATTAGCGGTTTCGTATTTTGCGAAATTGAATTGGTTGAAAACATTTGTTTTCGGAGGAGTTACGGTTTGGCTTGTCGGTTATGTAATTTTGCTTTTTGTCGCTTCGATTTTCAGCGAGGAGCAAAATCTCGGTTTGAATCAACCGAAGGAATTTTGCGGTTTTTACCTTGATTGCCATCTGCATACGGCAGTTTTGGATGTGCGAAAAACTAAGCAAATTGGCGACAAAACGGCGAACGGTGAGTTTTATGTTGTCAAAGTCAAGGTTTTCAGCGATGCCAAAAACCCTTCGATTGCATTGCGTCTGCTTGAGCCGAAAGCCGAGGTTACAGACAAAGACGGAAAAACTTACATAAGAATTTTAGAAGCCGAAAACGAATTGCCGACGGCAAAAGTTCCTTTGAATCAAGACGTTAAAACGAACGACCCGTTTGAAAAGGAAATTGTTTTCGATTTACCCACGGACGCAAAAAATCCGCGTCTCGATATTTCCGAAGGCTACGGCATTGACAAAGCAATCGAAGCGGTTTTGATCGGCGACGAAGACAGCTTTTTACATAAACGAAATTATTTTAATTTAGAAACAAGCGAAAAACTTGCTGTTAAATGAATATGAAAACTTTTGAAGTAATAATCATCGGAGCCGGACTTGCCGGATTGCAGTGCGCGAAATTGCTTGGGATTCGCGGCGTTAAGGTTTTGCTTGTTGATCGGAAAACGGATTTGACGAAAGGAATTCATACAACGGGAATTTTTGTTCGCAAGACTTTGGAAGATTTTGACTTTCCACACGGAACGCTCGGAAAAGCGGTTCGCAATGTAAAACTTTATTCGCCGAAATTGAAACGTATAAATCTCGAAAGCGAAAAGGACGAATTTCGCATCGGGAAAATGGGTTTGCTTTACGAAAGTTTATTGCAAGATTGCAAAAATGCTGGCGTTCAGTTTGCGAATGGAACGCGGTATGTTTTGTCAGAACCGTCTGCGTTAGTGGATGGTTCAACCCGACAATCGAACATCCCGAAGATAAACGAAAACGCTTCGACAAAATCAACTGTTTCAAATTCAAAACTTCAACCATCCGCTAACGCAGACGGTTCTGACACGATTGTAAAACTCGAAAAAAACGGCGAAGTTTTTGAAGTAAGAACAAAAATTTTAGTTGGCGCAGACGGCGCGGTTTCGCGTGTGGCAAAGGATTTGGGTTTGGATGAGAACAAAGAATGGATCGTCGGTTATGAAGAAGTTTACGAAAGATCAGCAAATACGGGCGAACCAGTATTAAATTGCTTTTTAGATGCGAAACTTTCGCCGGGATATTTGGCTTGGATTGCCGACGACACTGAGGAAATCCACATTGGCGTAGGTGGTTATCCCTCTTTTTTTAATCCGCGTGAGGCGTTAAAACTGTTCAAGAACAAAACGATTGGAAACATTATTGATCTGAGCGGCGCAACACTGAAAGAAACGCGCGGCGGCAGAATTCCGGTCGGAGGTATTTTGAAATCAATCGCCAACACACACGGACTACTAATTGGCGATGCGGCGGGTGCGGTTTCGCCTCTAACGGCTGGCGGACTCGACCCGTGTTTGCGGCTTTCGGCGTTTGCGACGGATGTAATCGCCGAAAGCCTGCAAAAAAATGATCCACGAATTTTACTCAACTATTCAGGCAAACTTTTCCGCGCAAGATTTATTTCAAGACTCTGGATGCGTCGAATAATCGCTAACTTTACAAATCAGACACTTTTAGAACTCGGCTTCAGATTCCTGCGCGGAAAGATCGGACAAAAACTTGCCAAGCACATATTTTTCGGACGCGGTTCATTTCCCGATGTAAAAATTAAAACAAATTCGCAGGTGAAAATTATTTTAGAGGAAAATTAACAGGGATAATCACGATAGACAAGGATAAAAAACTCTTATAAATCCTGCTTATCCTGTTTATCCCTGTAACTAAAAAAAAGATTATGAACGAAAAAACAAAAACAGGTTTGGAAATCTTGCAGGCGGCGATTTTGCTCGGCGTTTTGGGCGATGTTTTGTTACGGCAAACGCCCTGGGGATTGAATGTTTTGCTGTTTGTCAGCGCATTAGTTGCGGCATTTGTGATGCTTATTTTGCATCGCAAGCGCGAATTTTGGAATGTTCAAACCGCGTTGCTAAATTCTGCGTTGGTTTTCTTTGCGGCAATGTTCGTCTGGCGCGATTCGATTGAGCTGCAAATTTTTGACGGTTTGGCGATTTTGACGATTCTGGCGATTCTTACTTTGCCGGCTTTGAAAATAAAGACGCAGATCGCCGGAGTTTTTCATTACGCGGTCGGTTTTGTTTGGTCGGGAATCAGCGCGATGTTTGCACCGTTTTTGTTGGTTTTTAACGATGTCGCGTGGAAAACGATTCCGCAGACGGGTTGGTCGAAACATCTGATTTCAGTCTTGCGCGGACTTCTTATCGCAACGCCGATTTTATTAATTTTCGGTGCGCTTTTTGTCGCGGCAGACGCAGTTTTTCAAGGAATCGTCGAACGCACATTTAATATTCAGCCGGATATTGTCGTCGGACATATTTTCTTTATCGGATTATTTTCGTGGATCATCGCCGGATATTTGCGCGGTTCTTTGGTTGAAAACTTTTCGGAAGATGCGAAGAAAACTTTTCTGGAAGTTAAAGAAGTTGAACCGCCGAAAAATCTGAGTGTTACAGACATAACAGACGAACCGAAAACGGAAGAAAAACCAAAAGTTGAAGAAAAGAAAAAATGGAGTTGGCAGAATTTCGATAATTCGGTTTTACCGCAAATTTTCACTCTCGGCGCGATTGAAACTTCCGTAATTTTGGGTTTAATAAATCTTTTATTTTTAGCGTTTGTGATCGTGCAGATTCCATATCTTTTCGGCGGAATGAATTTAGTGCAAAGTACGCCGGATTTCAAACTGGCAGAATACGCACGACGCGGTTTTGGTGAATTAGTTACAGTTTCCGCGCTCGTTCTGCCGATTTTGCTCGTTTCGCATTGGCTTCTTAGAAAAGACAAACCGATCAACGAAAAAATCTATCGTGTTCTAGCCGGAATTCAAATTGGTTTGCTTTTTGTGATTATGATTTCCGCAACGCAAAGACTTCTGCTTTTAACCGGAAATCTCGGTTACGGTTTGACGACGATTCGCTTTTATCCGATGGCTGTAATGGTTTTGCTCGCGCTAATTTTTATTTGGTTTGGTTTGACCGTTTTGCGCGGTCAACGGCAACAATTTGCGTGGGGCGCATTGTGGCTTGCGCTGTTCACACTCGGAACTTTGCACGTTTTGAATCCCGATGATTTTATTGTCCGCACAAATATTCGCTTAATGCAGGAAGGTCGCGGATTTGATACTTATTACAATTCCAATTTAAGCGATGATGCGATTCCCGTGCTTGTCGAATCAATGGATTCAATGGATTTATCACAGCAAGATAGTGTTAAAACGTATCTGAAAATCCGTAATTGTGAAAAAACAAATGAATCGGATTTCCGCTCGTGGAATTGGTCGCGCCAAAAAGCCAAAAACATTTTGGAGCAAAAGCTATATGTTGCAATACCGAATTGTCTGTCGCGGGAAAATTATTAGACGACAATTAATTTATCGGAACAAGCCGTAAAATTCTATCATCAGTTTTTGCTGCATCGCCGCGACCGTCGCGGTTTGAGGTGGAAAAATAGATAAAACCTTCGGGCGATTCGGCTACTTCGCGGATTCGCCCATATTCTTTTTTGAGCAGAAATTCCTGCGCGGTGATTTTTCTGCCTTCGATAACCAATCTGACAATCGCTTCGCCTTTTAGTGCGCCGAAAAAGAAATTTCCTTTGAACGCCGGAAACGCATCGCCGTGGTAAAACATTGCGCTTCCCGGAGCGACTGCGGGAGAATATTCGACGAGCGGCGTTTCCATTCCTTCTTTCGTCATCAAGTGGCTGATCTTATCCCAACCGTAATTTTTGCCGCGTTCGACGATGTTGACTTCATCGCCGCCTGAACGCTTTTTGAACAAAGAAACGCCGTCAATCAAACTCGGTCCGTGTTCGGTTTGAAACATTAAATTCGTTCCCGGCTGCCACGCGATCCCTTGCGCGTTTCTGTGTCCGTAACTCCAGATTTCGGGACGCGCATTTTTTTGTCCGACAAAAGGATTGTCTTCGGGAATCGTTCCGTCGTCATTTAGGCGCAAGGTTTTTCCGTTCAATGACGACAAATCCTGTGCGAGCTTTTGCTTCGTCGCATCGCCTGTTGTTATGTAAAGTTTTTTATCAACGGGACTAAAACTCAGACGCATTCCGGCGTGGTATTGTGCAGCGGAAATTCCCTCGATGATCATTTTTTGTTCGGTCAAAGTTTCGCCCGTTTCCTTAAATCGCACGACACGCACTTTTTTACCGTCGTTCGTATCATAAACATAAGCGAAATAAAGCAACTTGTTTTCCGCAAAATCAGGATGCAAAGTCATTCCCATCAAACCCGTTTCGCCATCGAGTTTCACGTCCGCAAAAACAAAAATCGGTTTTTCGCGCAATTTTCCGTTTTCAATGACTCGAACTCTGCCGGGTCTTTCGGTAAAAAATATCCGTCCGTCCGGCGCGAAAACGATTGACCAGACGACTTCCAGATTTTCCGCAACCGTTTCGACCTTAAATTTCGGCGTTTCTTTTGGCGGCGGCAAATTGTCATCGCTGCCTGAATCTGTAAATGGAGCATTTGCACAGGCGACGCTAAAAAGTAAAAGGATTAAAAGAAAACTTTGGATAAAAATATGTTTCGGCTTCATTTGATTAATTTTCGGAACGCGAACTTCAGTTCGCCTGTAAAAATCGGCAAATTTTGATTGTGATAATTCCGGTAACTAAAATTTTTGACTGGCGAACTGAAGTTTGCGTTCCGTCTAAAATTACTTTCTACTTGATGCCGCGCTTTCGCCGAGCGATGCAATAACTTTTCCGAGGAATTCATCAATTTTGCTGTTTTCGATCCAACGCGCGACGACGACGAGATCGTTTTTGCGGTCAATATACACGATATTTGTGCCGTTTCCCAAAAATGCGATTGTGCCTTCGGGCGCACTCGGATAAAGTTTTTTGTCAGTGTTAAGAAAGAAATTCATAAAACCGTAGGTCGGTTCGCCCGCGCTCGGCGTTTCGGCGCGTTTTAAGAATTCGGTTGAAATTATTTGTTTTTCGCGCCATTTTCCGTTGCGCTCGACGAGTAATCCGAAACGCGCCAAATCTCTTGCATTGATAAACATTCCGCCGCCCCAATGTCCGCCGCCGCTGACCGATTGCATAATTTGCCCGTCAATTAAAACGTAGGAATTTTCGTAACCGTGCCAACGCCACGTTTGGGACGCGCCGATCTCATCCATCAAATTTTCCTTCAAAACCTGCGGCAGAGGTTTTCGCCAGACATTCAAAGCGCAGAGCGCGAGCAGATTCACGCGCGTGTCATTATATTCATAAACCGTTCCGGGTTCATTTCGTTTGCGATTCAGCCACGTCGAACTGTCGCGGTCAGGTCTGTCTGCCCAATCCGGTTTTCCCCACAAAGTTCCTTCCCAATCGCTCGACTGCGTGAGCAGATCGTTCCAGCGGATTTTTTTGTTGTGGTCGGTTTCAAAAAGTTCGAGGAATTTCGACTTGCCGAATTTTTCTGCGTCGTCAAATCTTTCCAAAGAATTATAAACTGAGATCGGAGCCATTTCTTTGTAAACGGGTGCGTTTAAATCTCTGATTAGTTTTCTGTCAAAAGCCAAACCGACAACAGTTGAAAGAAAACTTTTTGTAACCGAATGCGTCATATCAACGCGAAACGGTTCACCCCATTCGGCGACGATGTAGCCGTTTTTAATAATAATTCCGGTCATCTCGCCGCGCGTCTTTGTCGGTCCGATAATTTCACCGAAAGGCTCGCGCCCGAAGGTTTGCAATTGCGAAAGTTCCTGATCGCGCGGTGCTTTCGCTTCGTTTAAAACGGCAAAATCAATCGCGGACTTTAATTTCGTTGCGTCAATTTTAAGCTGTTGCGGAGTTTGCATTTCCCAATTTTCCGCGATTGGAAAATAACTCGAATTTTGCGCGAAAACCTTTGTGCCGAAGTTTGCTGAAAACGCAAATAAAATAAAAATTACTACCTGCGTCGAAAAGTTTTTATTCATTTTTTTATTCAAATCTAAATTAATTTTTGGATGATTTTGAAAAGATTAAGTCGTTTTTAAGGAAATTTAAAACTCTGCAAAACTTTATCAAGAAACTGTCTAAAAAATCGAAAGAATGATTTAACAAACTATCCATTGTCAATTATCAACTGTCAACTAATATTCAGAGTATTTACTGATAAATAGTGAACAATTGACAGTTGATAATTGACAGTTTGGGCAGGACTTTTTAGCCTTCATTTTGTTTTCAAAAAAAGTATGTAACTATTTTTTAACTTCAAATCTTCTATTTTCAATTACATTGTAAGCCGAATTGCTGTTAAATTATAGATAAAAAATTAAGGAGTTTTGTTTTATGCGTACAATTTTCGGAAGAGGCTCGGTATGGATTTTTTCGGCGACAATTTTGTTTGCTGCAACTTTTTTCTATTTTTCCCCTACCGGCAAATCAAAAGCTGAAATGACGACGGCAAAAGACAATTTTCTCCAAGATCGAAAAATCGAACCCGCTGGAAAATTGATTCTTGACGCTGAAACGAACGAGTCTGCCGTAATGCCTCTGACGTTTGATTTCGTGCGTTCGCCCGATAAAACCGGAGCGGACGGAAAAGGCAGATTTTTGATCGCCGTCAACAGCGGTTACGGGTTGACGTTTAACTCGAAAAGCAAAGCGCAGCAAACTCTTTCGGTAATTGATCTGAATAAAAAGCCTTCGCCGCAAGTCGTTCAAAATATCTATTTTCCGTCGCCGCAGAGCGCGAATTTCGGTCTGGTTTTCGATAAAAAAGCGCAAGCCGACGGCAAAATTAATTTGTATCTTTCGGGCGGTTTTGAAAATAAGATATGGATTTTGAGTTTCGATGCGACGAAGGACAAACCGCTCGCGCCGCAGAATTTGCGAGATGAAAAGTTCGACGCGCCGTTTATAGACGTTTCCGCCTTTGCCGAAAATGCGCCTTCGCCGAATTATAATAATGAAACTGCCGCAGTTTATCCGACCGGAATTGATCTCGCGCCCGACGGACAAACGCTCTTTGTTGCCAACAATTTAGGCGACACGCTCGGCGTAGTTTCCGATCTACGCGATCAGCGAAAAATATCGCGCGTTCGATTGCAGAGAGAAAATTCGACGCAATTCGTTTATCCGTATGACGTAAAAGTTTTGCCGAATGCAGACGGAAAATCCGCTGATAAAATTTATATTTCACTCTGGGGCGACGATTCGATTGCGGTTGTTGACGGAAAAACTTTAAAGGTTTTAACGCACATCAAAACCGAGCGTCATCCGACAAAAATGCTTTTTAATAAAGATAAAACAAGACTTTTCGTCGCTAATTCCGATGGCGACAGCGTTTCGATAATTAATACGAAACGCAACGAACTTTATAAATCCGAACCGAAAATAAATATCAAATTAGACGAAAAAACACAAAACGGAATGAGTCCGCAAGGCTTGGCTTTGAGCGACGACGAAAAAGTTTTATACGTCGCCAATGCCAAAACGAATTCGGTCGCGGTCGTAAATCTTGACCGGAATATCGAAAAAGAAAACCGCCCGGAAGACAAATCGCGCAGTCAGCTTGCCGGATTTATTCCGACAGGAAATTACGCTTCGGCGGTCGCCGTCGTCGGCAAACAACTTTTCATCGCCAACGGCAAAGGCACGGGAATGGAAAATTCTTCCGTCAGAGTTACAATGAGCGGACTTTATCCGAATATGCCGAACGCCGAATTTCCCGGCGCAGGTTATAACAAACGCGGCGAATACAGCGCAGCGATTGTTTCGGGAAATGTTTCGCTCGTTGACGTGCCGAACGAAAAACAACTTTTCGCCTACACACAAACCGTGATGCGCGACAACGGTTTGATAAATCCGCCGAACGCAAAGATTTTCCCGAATGGAAAATCGCCATTTAAACACGTCATTTATATCATCCGGGAGAATCGAACATACGATCAGGTTTTCGGCGATCTGCAAAAAGCCGGAAACGGAATGAACGCCGACGGCGATGCTTCGGTGGCGATTTTCGGTGCGGGCGAAATGGCAAAATCTCCGAATGGCGCGGCGCAAAACATTACACCGAACGCGCGAAATCTGGCTTTGCGTTTTGGACTTCTTGATAGATTTTTCGTCAACGCCGAAGCCTCACCCGACGGTCACAATTGGTCAACTGCCGCTTTTTCCAACGATTACGTTGATAAAGCTTTTCGCTGGAATTATTCGGGACGCGGGCGAACTTATGATTATGAAGGTTTTAATCGTCTGCCATCGTTTAATCCGCCTTCAGGACAACCGCCTGTTGCTCTTCCTTCGGTTTTCGATCTTCCGGCGGATGAAAAAGATGTAGCGAATTTTTTAAAAAAATATGTCCCGTATCTAAAGGGAAACCGCGATGTCGGCGAACCTGAAACGCTTTATTTATGGGATTTAGCGCAGAGAAATAATTTGACTTACCGCAATTACGGCGAATTTGTCGGAACAGTTTCTGCCGAAGATGTAAAGGAAGTCAACACGCGCACACCGAAAAAATATCCCGATATTTCAAAGACTTTAACAGCCTTTGCGACGAAAAAATCGCTGGAAGGAAATTTTTCTCCATTTCACCGCAATTACGATATGCACACGCCCGACTCGATGACGACCGATTCTTACCGCGCTGCCAAAGAATCCGGCGGCAAAACGGACGCACTGATTTCTTATGAAAACAAAGAAGAGAACTTCAAAGGAAGTTCGCGTTTCGGCGAATGGCTTAAAGAATTTCGCAGGTTTGAAGAAAATTTGAAAACAGGTAAAGGCGATTTGCTTCCGAATCTTTCAATCGTTCGATTTTCCAACGATCACACATCAGGACTTCGCAAAGGCGTTCCGACTCCGCAGTTTTACGTTGCCGAAAATGATTACGCCATCGGCAAATTGGTCGAAGAAGTTTCAAAAAGTCCTTATTGGAAAGATACGGCGATTTTCATTGTCGAAGACGATGCACAAGACGGTCCCGATCACGTTGACGCACATCGTTCGCCTGCGTTGGTGATTTCCGCTTACAATCGCCAAGGCGCATTAATTCACGATTTTCATAACACCGTTTCATTAATTCGCACGATGGAAATTTGCCTGAATCTGCCACCGATGAATTTCCTCGATGCACACGCCATTCCAATTGACATTTTTACCGATAAAGCAAATCTCACGCCGTTTCAAGCGCAATTTCCAGATGTCGCACTCGACAATTTGTATCCGCCGGAAAAGCCGACCGAAGCAATGCTGAAATATATGAAATTGACGGACAAGCAAAATCTCACGCACGCAGATATGGCAAATCCGCGTGAATTAAACGAAATAATCTGGTTTTCGGTTAGAGGGAATTCTACGCCGATGCCGAAAATCGCAAGACTTCCGGCGTTTGACATAATGACAGCCGGAATAAAACCTGATGACGATGATGACGAAAAGGAACTGGCAGATGATGATTAGATATTTTTTTGTTTGCGATTTCTTTATAATTTAAGGCTTCCCAAAAATTCGATTCAGTGTTTCAGCGATCCGATAGCCGGCAAGCGCGGTTTGCTGTTGCCCGACGGCAAAGGCACGGCTCTGATATTTTTTCGACGGCAATTCATTACGTTTCAAGTCTGCGGTATAAACGGTTTTCTCTAAAAAAGCGAAACCTTCGGCATTCCATTCTTTATAATCTCCGAGTTTTAAGCGATCTTTCATTTCAGCAAACGGATATTTTTTGAGGAGTTTGTTTGCTGTCGAAGCGACATAATCGCTGTCGCAGGCATCGTTTTCGCGCTCGACATTGCGGCGCAAAATTCCATCCCAATAAGAATGCAGATTAACGCGATTTTCTTTTGCGTCCGTCGGCGAAAGCAGAAAACGATTGCCGCCCGAATCGCCTTCCGGCTCGATTTCGGTGACGCGCGAGGCGTTGTGCAAAGGATTGTGAATATCGCCCGCAACGTGCAGAAACCACGCCAGATTTATAGCTTTTTCGGCATCGGAAAGCGTTTCGTCTTTGAGATTTTTCTCAAAATCGTAAAGTTTCGGAATCGCCATTCCTTCGCTTCGTTTTTCTGAAATTTCGGCTTTTCCGTCAGACTGCCGCCAGAAAATATCGGCATAATGCCACGGTCCTTGATTATATTTTTCAAACCGTATTTTGAAATCCCGGTTGCGAATAATGTCCGACCAGGTTGAAGCGATCATAAAAAAATCCAATGTGCCGATGTTCCAATTTACGCCGGAAATCCGAAGAGCCGTTTATACGACCAACGCGATTGAATCGCTGAATTCCAGCTTGCGGAAAATCATCAAAAACCGCGCTCTGTTTCCCAATGACGAAGCAGTGCAGAAAATCCTATTTCTGGCATTGCGAAACATTGCGAAAAAATGGACAATGCCGATACCCAATTGGAGCGGAGTAATGAATCAATTTGCGATATTATTCGAGGGAAGAGTGCCGATGAACGGATTCGGCACGGACTCATTTACACAGATTATTTGACACCCTCATTAAGTTCGATGATTTCGAGATTTGCGAAGATTTCGTCGGCAATATCTTTTTCAAGCGGATTTTGAAAATCAAACGCTACAGACCTCTGCATAAGTAATTATCGAAGCAAAAAACTCGTCGTAGCTTGACAGTAAATCTTCAACATCAATTGTTCCCCTTGTCGCAAAGATAATCACATTACTGTCTAAAACGGCTTTAGTCCCACTCATCTCTCATTTTCCTTTGCCATTCGATAGGATTTTCTATTTCGGAGAAAAGTCCTACTTTTTGAGCCTTTTTGAACGCCGCGAATAATCTATCTTTCTTGGCTTTTTTGTCTTCAGGTATTTCGAGCGTAACGATAACGTGAGCAACTGCGTTTTCATATTCTTCAAACTCTTTCGGCAAATGAATCACGCCGCGTTCGATTTTTGTTGTAAATTCTACTGAACTCATATCTTTAAGTTAGCTCAAAAATTGTGTTTTTACAATAGTTTCAAGAGAATTCGGCATTGCCGACAATTTACTTACTCAGTCTTGAATTTTCTCCAATAAACTTTTTCTTTTTTTTTTACCCAATGTCCGAACAAACTCGACCACCTTTTGCTGTTCTTCAATCGGCAAAACCTGCATTTTTTCCGCCAAAATTTGTGCTAAAGTTCAAACTCAATTATTTGATTCTTTACAAGCAAAATGCAATTGAATTCCTCTTTAAATTTACGTTGATTAGTTTGAATTCGTGTTCTAATTGCAGGGCGAACGCAACTGCTAACAATAAAAGCAAATTTGTCTTTATGTTTAGCGTCTTGACTCAGTTTCCCAATTGAAATACTTAACTGCTTACAAGCACGAAGAATATCTGTACCTTTTAGTTCAACAAAAAACTCTATGTCTTTATCGTTTTTCACGAGATAATCACATCTAGGTCCTGAGGTTATTTCACATCCATCTACAGTAGTGACCATAACAATTTTTCTCTTCTTATTGTGAAAAATCATTTTCATATTGTTTTCTTCAAGAACAATGATTGAAATTTTCTTTTCTTCAGTGCAAGGTTTCATATCTTTGATTTAGATACTTAATAAACTATCAAATTGAGTCGCAATTTCTTCTGATACTTCATCAAGTAAATCTGCTTCAATTAATCCATTTTCATCAATCAAACTTGAACATTTGCCATCTTTCATCATATAAGCATTCAGCTCATTTGGTTTGAGTATCTCGGCAGAAGGAACTATTTTATGTAATTTTCTTTTATTGGCACCGATTTTCTCTAAATGTCCTGCTTGAAGAAGATTATTGAATGATGTGAGTATGTATGGTGAATGTGTAGTAATAACAACTTGAAGCGTATTATTTGTGCTATTAAAAATTGCAGAAATAAGTTCTACAATTTTTTTCTGAGCAGAAGGAAACAAATGTGCTTCAGGTTCTTCAATGTAAAGTGTTGCACCACGCTGAACAAAACCGATTGAAGTAAGCATTTTTAGAACTATCAAAAGTGGTAAAGTTTCTTGTTGCCCTGAAGAAGAAAATGAAACACTTATTTTTCTGTCATCATCATGGACAATAAAATCTTTTTTATCTTCTCTTAAGTATTTCCCTACTAAAATCTCTGCAATTAATTTATCAACTAACTCGTCGGTTTCTTTATTTTCATTTTTGTTTCTGCCTAATAAAGGTCTTGAAATAAATCCTTTCATGCTCTCATAAAATGAACCAAATTCAACTAAAAACGGGTCTATTGCTCGATTTGTGGAAAGGAAGGAAAAGATGTTATTTTCAAGGTTTGCAAAAAATGATCTTCCAGCTGGAACGAATATTTGATTCTTGGAGACATCTTCGCCTATTAATTGTCGAACGCTATCATAGTATTGAAATATTGAACTTGTTGTTGTTCTTCTACTTCCGCTTTGAAGTATTTCATTCAATTCTTTCTTTTTAAGTTCTTTTGCTATTGAAAAGAGCTTTTTTATTTTTGGGGTATAATTTAAAGTTGGTTTCTTTTTGTCATCTTTTTCCACCGAAATACTTTCATTACCTATTTCATATTTTAGTAAGAAATTACAATCTGTCCATACTTCTGACGGGAAGTAGTTTGAAAACTTATTAAGGATTTTTGAATCAATTTGTCTTTTATCTTTTTCTTCGTCTGCTCCAGCAAAAATGTCAGCAACTATTCCCTTAAAAAAATAAAGCAGTTTTGCTGTGACACTTTTTCCAGAGGCTTGCCTACCTATAAATATATTAATCGAATTTAGCGGTATAACAGCATTTTTAATACCGCCAAAATTTTCAATTGTAATAGTCTCTTTCATATTGTTGGTTATTATCTACTTTATTTTTATTTTATGTAAAGTTAGAGATTCTAGATTATTCAACTTTTAAATCTAATATAAGTGACACTTTGCCTTTCTAAATAAACATTTTGCCCGGATTCAAAATGCCGTTCGGGTCGAAGACTTTTTTGATGGCTTTCATTATTTCGAGTGTCGGTCGGTCAATGGCGATGTCGAGGTATTGGCTTTTGACGTAGCCGATGCCGTGTTCGCCGCTGATCGTGCCGCCGAGTTCGACCGAGAGTTCGAAGGTTTCTCTGACACATTTGCGGGCGTTGGCGAGTGATTCGGGATTGTGGCGGTCGCACATAAAATTGACGTGGATGTTGCCATCGCCGGCATGTCCGAAGTTGGCAACGAAGGTATTGTATTTTTTGCCGATTTCTTCGACGCGGGCGATCAGTTCGGGAACTTTTGAACGCGGGACGACGACATCTTCGTTGATCTTGAGATTGTTGTATTTCATCAAACTCGGCGAGATGGCGCGGCGTGCGTCCCAGAGTTTATTTTCGTCTTCTTTGGTTTCGGAACGTAAAATATCAAAACCGCCATTATCGCTCAAGATTTGTTCGATGAGTTTTGAATTTCGTTCGACTTCTTCTGCAGAACCGTCAACTGCGACAAGCAAAATACTTTGCGTTTCGGGCGAAAATCCGAACGCGAAATTTTGTTCGATTGCACCGATGCAGTTGCGGTCTATGACTTCCATCGCCATCGGCAGCAGACCTTCGGGCGTGAATTTCGTTAAAACTTCGCACGCTGCTTCCATTGTTTTGAATGAAGCTCTAACGGTCGCCGTCGCTTCGGGCATCGGCAATAATTTCAGAGTTGCTTCCGTGATAATTCCCAAAAGTCCTTCCGAACCGCACATTAATCCGGTCAAATCAAAACCGACGACATTTTTTACCGTTTTTCCGCCCGTGCGGATGATTTCGCCCGTTGCCGTTACGACTTCCAAACCTAAAACCGAATGTTTCGTTACGCCGTATTTCGGAGTTCGCATTCCGCCCGCGTTTTCGGCGATGTTGCCGCCGATAAACGAATCTTTATAACTCGCCGGATCGGGCGGGAAGATCAAACCGAATTTTTCAACTTCCTGTTGCAATTCAAAAGTCCGAATCCCGGGCTGACAGATCGCATAAAGATTTTCCTCGCTAATCTCGATAATTTTATTCATCCTGTCCGTTCCGATGACGATTCCGCCCTCAGTCGGCACAGCTCCGCCCGTATAACCAACGCCGCCGCCGCGTGCTGTCACGGGAAAAATTTCTTCATTGGCGAGTTTCAAAATCTCGGAAACTTCCGCAGTAGTTTCAGGAAACAAAACCGCTTCCGGCGGAAATTTTTCCTTCACCGCATCCGCGCCGTAAGGTTCGACCTTTTCAGGCTCAACCAAAATATTTTCACCACCGACAATGTTAGATAATTTCTCTAAAACTTCGGGTTTGGAAGCGTTCGTCGTTGCACGACCTTTTGAATCGAAATGGATTGATTTGAACATATCTCTTTATTTTCTCAGTATTTTCTAATTCTTTCTGTTCTCAAATCCACAACCAAAATCGCATTCACTTTTTCAAAACGGAAACGAAATTCGTTTTCCCACCATTCTGGAATAGTAGGCTCATTAATCAAACTTAAAATCTCATTTGGAGTTTCTCTAAATCCATCTTGAGTTTTGTTATTATTTGATAAATTATCAGAGATTGTAGGAAAATAACTTTTTATATGATGTCTAAATCCTTCTGCAACATTGCTTGTTTCAAAAACCATTGGGCAACAAAATAAGCAAGAAATTGGATTTGAAAATTCAATTATATCTTTTGCTTCTAGTCTTTTTTTTCCTTTTAAGATAAATTCGCTTCGTAAATTGTTTGCTTCGCTGATAAAAACGCCACTTTTTGAATTCATCCCTTTACACTTAGCAGATTTAGAGTTTTCCGTTGAGTAAAAAGTATAAAAAGAAGCAAACCCATCTTTAGCAGAATCATCAAGCAATCTTTCAATTTGTAATTTATCTCCGCTTACATATGCTATTCCTGAATAATTATCTAAGTTTATCTTTATTTTTTTTGCTTGAACTCTTGAGGCGAAAGATTCTTGATCTGAAAAAACAAACCACCACTCCCAATCTGCACCTGTTTTTCTTCCCTCTTCTGTTCTCGTAAATTGTTTATATTTTATGATAGGTGTTTGCTTTGAAAGATTATAAAGAAACCAATCAGTCATTGATTCTTCTTTCAATTCGGGTTGGTTTTGCAGCCAATTCTTTATGTAAGATGAACTATCTTCAAAAATTTCACATAATCTTTTCATAGTTTATTTCCTCCAACTAAATAATCGAAAACCTAACAAAAGTTAAATTCATTCAATCGCCTCAATTCTATCTCGGAAAACATTAACCAATTTATGAGTTTTGTTCAAATTAATAATGTCGTCCCAAATAGCAGTTAAAGCCGTATGAAACTCACGCATTTTCATATTTCCGAAGCGGATGTGAATTACTTTCGGCGGCGGTTCGTGGAAGATTATGCGGTTTGAGAAATCCGCGTCTTTGGTGATTATCGTCAGGTCATTTTCTTTGGCGTATTCCCAAATCTGCTCATCCGTCCATTCGTCATCAATGTTCGCTTGATGAATAAAATCATCGCCTTTCCACAAAGAAAAACGATGGGGCAGATTTACGTCAATCAGATATTCAGGCATTTTAGACGAAGGATTTTATAACGTAGTTGCGATTCATTAAATTTGTCGCAAATTCAAGACAAGCGGAAATATCTTCGCGTTCAAGCATCGGATACTGGCTTAAAATTTCCTCAACACTTTCGCCCGCACTTAAAAATTCGAGAATAGTCTGCACGGTGATTCTTTTGCCGCGAATTGTCGGCTTGCCATTACAGATTTTTTCGTCAATTGTAATTCTGTCTGAAACTACTTGCATAATTTTCAAATTATAACATTTTTCATATAGAAAATTCTCTAAAATCTCCGCTTTAAAATTATTCGCGTCGCACGACCTTTTGAATCGAAATGGATTGATTTAAACATAAATTGACAAAAAAATTATTTTATCTGTTATCAAAATCAGAGTCTAATAGAGTTCCTTTAGAATTTGTAGTATTGTATTTCAAAACATCAAAGGCAATCGGTTGAAAATTTCTTTTTCTCAGCCGAAATTGCCGAATAAAGCGGAAGATTTTTCACAACTTTCCTCGAAAAAATTTAACGCTTGCTTTGTTCAAATCCAAAAATTAAAAGAAGCAATTTTGAAAAATTATGGCAAATAATCAAGATAATAATGAACCAAACAACCAGATTCCGCCCGATGATTACGAGCGCGAATTGACAACCGATTTAGACGATGACACGCCCGACAAACCTAAGGGAATGGCACTTCACACGAAAATTTTGATCGGTTTGGTTATCGGTGTGGTCGGCGGTTTGCTAGTTAATCTGACACTTGGCGGCGAAACTCCAAATGTTACCTGGATTGTCGAAAATTTCACGCGACCGATTGGTCAATTATTTCTAAATCTGCTGTTGATGATAGTCGTGCCGCTCGTTTTTTCGTCGCTTGTAGTCGGTGTTGCGGGAATCGGCGACATTCGCAAACTCGGTCGAATCGGCTTTAAATCGTTCGGCTATTCGCTGATTATTTCGACGATTTCCGTCGCAATCGGTCTCACGTTGGCGAATACGATTCGTCCGGGCGATAGAATGGACGAGGTAACAAAAGCGAAACTTGAACAAAAATATAGTTCGGACGCGAGTTCGAGAGTTTCAGTCGCCATAAATATCGGCTCGCTTGCCAAGTCATTTGCTCAAAACGCCCAAACATCGGCGACAAAAATCAACGGTATCGCGCAAAACGCGACATTTGAAACCGAACAGGCGAATCAATTTGCCACCGAAACCGCACAGTTTGCACAAAAAGCAAATCAGTTTGCTACCGAAGCGCAAAAATCTCTTGAAACTTCCGGCGCATTTACAAAAGAAGCGAATGAGTTTGCCAAAAAAGCCGACGCAGTGGCGTTAAGAACCGATCTTCTAGCCGAATCTGCCGGAAAACTTTCGGAAGACACGAAAAAATTCACGTCGAGCGTGAAAAGCGCAAATGCCAGCCAGCAAACGCCTCTGATGGAAGCAGTCGGAATAATTGTTCCGAAAAACGTCTTTAGTTCCATCGCGGGCGAAAATCCGAATATGCTCCACATAATGTTTTTCGCGCTGATGGTCGGAATTGCAATAACTCTTCTGCCTGCGCCCGTTTCCGAACCTTTCGTTAAGTTTATGGGGGCGGTTTTCGAGATCACGACAAAGATCATTGACATCATTATGAAATTTGCGCCAATTGCCGTGGCGTGTCTTTTATTTAATAATATCGCGCTTTTCGGCATTGATCTGTTGCAATCTCTGGCGTGGTTCGTCTTTACGGTTTTGCTCGGTTTGAGCCTTCATTTCTTCGGTGTGTATTCGCTTTCGGTTTACTTTTTGTCGAAGATGAATCCGCTCGAATTTTTCAAACGCGTTCGCACGGTTATTATTACGGCGTTTTCCACGAGTTCTTCAAACGCAACTTTGCCGACCGCGCTTCGTGTTTCCGAAGAAAATCTCGGCGTTCCGAAAGACATAAACAGTTTTGTCCTGACCGTTGGTGCAACGGCAAACCAAAACGGAACGGCACTTTACGAAGGAGTCACGGTTTTATTTATCGCCCAGCTTGCCGGAGTTGAACTGACATTTGCCCAACAATTAATGGTTGTTTATCTCGCAATTCTCGGCGGCATCGGAACAGCGGGCGTTCCTTCGGGTTCAATTCCGTTTATCATCGGAATTCTGGCAATGATCGGGATTGATCCGGCATTGATCGCAATTATTCTCGGCGTTGATCGCATTTTAGATATGTGCCGCACGACGCTCAACGTCGTCGGCGACATCACAGCGGCAACTTATGTTGCGGTTTCCGAAGGTCACGAACTTCTGAAAGTACCGAAAGATGCCGGAATCGGTTAGATAATTTAGGGATGTGGAATTTTGCTACAAATTCTACCTCTCTAAATTTCTTTTAATATCTCAACTATTAGCTTAAAATGTCTGTATCAGCGAGGTTAAGTTTTATGATGAATGTTCAAACACAACCGCAACCTAGACGGCTTCGTTTCAGCGTTGATGAATACTACAAAATGATCGAACTCGGGATGCTCAAAGATTACGAAAAAGCCGAAATCATTGACGGAGAATTGATACAAAAAATGACGATTGGAGACAGACACGCCGCAGTTGTAAATATCTTAAACCGATTCTTTGTTAAAAATGTTTCTGACGAAGTTCTGGTCAGCATTCAAAATCCCCTGCGTATTACCGATTATAACGAACCCGAACCTGACATAGTTTTATCGGATTTAACAAAATATGACGGCAAACGTCATCCGCGTCCCGAAGAAGTTATTTTGGTTATCGAAGTTTCCGACGCGACCTTGAAATATGACCGCGACGTTAAACTTCCGCTTTATGCCGAAGCCGGAATTTCGGAAGTTTGGATCATAAATTTGAAAAAAAATATTGTCGAAGTTCATCAAAATCCGTTTGAAGATATTTATCAAACAACCGGAATTTTCAAATCGGGCGAAACTATAAAATCGGATGTTTTACCGAATTTTAGTTTGGAAGTTGATAAAATTTTGAGCTAAATCAAGGAATTTCCCCAAAAATATGTTTCCAATCAGCGACGACAATTCCGACCGAATAATCACGCCTTATGTTAATTACATAATTATCGGCATCAATATTTTGGTATTCGTTTTTCTGCAAGGTTTGGGCGGCAACGAGGCGTTTTCCTACGCTTTTTCGCTCGTCCCGAAAGAAGTCGTCAGCGGCGTTGATCTGCAGGGCGCGCTCAATGTTACAAATTCGAGCGGACAGGTTCTCGGACAGATCAATCATTACGCTACGCCTTTGCCCGTCTATTTCAATTTCCTGAGTTCTATGTTTATGCACGGCGATATAATGCACATTTTCGGAAATATGCTGTTTTTGTGGATTTTCGGCGACAACATTGAAAATCTCATCGGACATATTCGCTATGCTGCTTTTTATATTATTTGTGGAATTGCCGCCGCGCTCGCGCAGATAATTATGGGACCGAGTTCGATTATTCCGATGCTCGGAGCGTCCGGTGCGATCTCAGGGATTTTGGGGGCGTATATGCTGCTTTTCCCGACAAGAAAAGTTCGCGCGCTGTTATTTAATATTTATACGACTGTTCCGGCTTATATCGCGCTCGGAATCTGGATCGGTTATCAAATAATCGTCGGATATTTAACGCCCTCGGACACGGGTGGCGTGGCGTATGCGGCGCATATTGGCGGATTTATCGCAGGTTTGGCGTTGATCAAAATTTTCGCCATTGGAACTCGGGAATCAAAAAATATTCCGGCAAGACCGCTCTAAAAAAGGCAGAAGTCCGCGTGTAAGCAAGGACGCATTGATGATATTCAAATTCGTCCTTGCTTACACGCGGAC
>JBBSAX010000078.1:0-20222 GCA_038251885.1 Pyrinomonadales bacterium
TATACCGAAAACCGGAGCCATAACGACGATCATAATCGCGTTGATTGACTGAAACCAAGCGGTCGGCATTTCCCATCCCCCGAAAGTTCTGTCGGTTAATTGTTCAGCGAAAAGATTGAAACTCGAACCTGCTTGCTCGAAACCAGCCCAGAAAAGCGCGGCGAAAAGGAATAAAATAATGATGATTCCGATGCGTTTCCAATCGTCCATCGAAAGTTTGTCCTGCATTCCGGTAAAAACCACAACGATCAAACCGCCGACTACAAGAACGGGAATAAGTGCAATTTTGAGCGTTGTATCTATTCCGTAAGTTGAATAAACATAAAGCAAAATGGCGACTGATATGGCGATTACTATGCCGACTTGAACTAGATAAACCGGCGTAACGGCAGATGTGTCGAGTTCGCTTTTGACGGGCGGTTCGCCCACGCCGTCGAGTTTCTTTTTACCGATGACATATTGAATCAAACCCGCGACCATTCCGACACCGGCGGCAGCAAATCCCCAATGCCAGTTATAGACGGCTAAAGTTCCGCAAACAAACGGTGCGAGAAATGCGCCGAGATTGATTCCCATATAGAAGATCGAAAATCCGCCGTCGCGCCGTTCGTCGTCTGCGTCATACAGATCGCCGACCATCGCGCTGATGTTGGATTTTAAGAAACCCGTTCCGAGAGCAACTAAAACCAAGCCAGCATAAAAAGCTGTAAGAGATGGAACGGCGAGCGTAAAGTGACCGAGTGAAATGATTATACCGCCGATCAAAGTCGCACGTTTTGCGCCGATAAAACGGTCAGCTATCCAGCCGCCGATTAACGGAAGAAAATAAACCGAAGCCGTATAAAGTCCATAGATCGCCGTTGCGTCGGCAGTTTCAAAACCTAAACCGCCTTTGTCCACCGCCGCGACCATATAAAGAACGAGCAATGCCCGCATCCCGTAATAACTGAACCGTTCCCACATTTCCGTGAAAAACAGTGTGGACAATCCGCCGGGATGTCCAAAAAAACTTTTGTCGTATTTGCTTGAAGTATTTTCAGCAGTTGCCATAAAAATTTTTCCTCGATTTAGTTGGTTTTTTGAAAAGAATTAGGCAAAATATAGCAGATAAAGTTTGTAACTAAAAGGAAACATTAAAATATATGTCTAAAAAAATTTTGAACCTGATTTTTTTACTAATAATTTCGGGCGTTTTTTGTTTTGATTCAAAAGCACAAAACAGAGATTCGGTTAGCGGGAAAGAAGTCAACGGGACGTTTCAGTATAAATTTAAAGGAAAATTTAAAGGCAATTCCAACGAAATAAAAATTCTCGCGCTCGGCAAAGGGAAATTAAAAATTTCGTTTGATTTGGTTTATCCGTATTTGATGCAAAACGGCGAACCGATGGTCAACATCGGACAAACGACCGGAACGGCGGACATCGAAGGCGATATGGCGATTTTCACGGAAGAAAACGAATATAGCGATGTGCCTTGTAAAATCACGATAAAATTTACGAAACCCGGCGAAATAGAAGTTACGCAGAACGATTCGGATTGCGGTTTCGGACATAATGTATCCGCCGAGGGAATTTATAAAAAAGTCAGCAATATCAAACCGACATTTGATGATTCATTATAAATACATTAATTTGAGTGTGTGATTTTTTTCTCGTTTTGATTTTAAATTTAATAATTAAAAAGTGAGGTTAAAAAAATGCTTCTTGCAATATTGTTCGCTTACTATGGCTACAAAAAAGCCAATGATGCCGGTAAAAACGGAGTTTTGTGGGGCTTTATCGCTCTTGCCGTATTTATCGGAAGCCAACTAATCGTCGGTCTTTTACTCGGAATCGGATTGGGAATCGGCGTTGCGGCTCTCGGATGGTCTGAAACGATTTTTGATGATTACGACATCTTATTCAGAATTGTCGGAGTAATTGCCGGAATCATCGGCGGATACGCAGTTCTTAAATATCTTGACAGAGTTCCTCAATCTGAAACATATAACGCGCCGCCGCCGCCGCCGACTTTTAAGGGTTAATTGATCTGATTTATGCAACAATTTCAAACACTTGGCGCGGAAATCGAAAAAATCTGGCGTGATGATAATTATGCGGAAGACGTTTTTCCGCAAATTGCCGCAAATGCCTTAAATGAGGCAAATTTACCCGATAAAGTTTCGGGTTGGGAAGTTATCGAATGGACTTTGAATCAAACACAACTACCCGAACAGAAGGATTTGCGCGGAAATTTCGGTGATCCCCCGATTACGATTTATAATTCGCCCCGTTTTCACATAGACGTTTATTTTTGGCTCGAAGGCACGACGGCAATTCATCAGCACGGTTTTTGCGGTGCGTTTCAAGTTCTTCAAGGTTCGAGTATTCACAGTTGGTATGAATTTGACGTTCAGGATAAGATCAATACTTTTACCGAAATCGGCGAGATAAAGTTGAATCTTTGTGAACTTCTCGAAGTCGGCGACGTGCAAAAAATTTCTGCCGGAAGGCAATATATTCACGGGCTGTTTCATCTCGATCAGCCTTCGGCGACATTGTTGTCCGAACGCATAAAAGTCCGCTTCATCTGCGGTAATTTGCTTAACACAAACTTTTTTTGGAACTTGATCCTTTTTTTGAAGAGGCGAATAATATCAAAAAATTCAATGTTTGACGGTACCTTTTCGCTCGAATCATCCCGAAACAGATAAATTCATCGGTGAACTTCTTAAAAAAAGCGACTTTCAAACGACATTTTCGATTCTTTCATCCGTCAAACATTATTTACAGCAAAATCAGTTGAATCAAATGTTCAATCTCGATGCGCCAAAGAACAGGTTTGAATCATTTATGGAAATCGTCAGGGAAAAACACGGCGAACGCGCCGGAATTTTTCCGAAAGTTTTCGCACATCAGGACAAAGTTAATGAAATCATTAAAAGACGCGGTTTTATCAGCGAACCCGAACACCGTTTTTTTCTTGCGCTTTTGATGAATGTCGAAAGCAAAGAACAAATTTTGAGTTTAATAAAAGAGCGTTTTCCCGATGCAAATCCGATTGATAAAATTTTGGATTGGACATTCGATCTGGCAAACACGCGGGTTTTGGGTTTGAATATTCCAAACGCGCTCGGCATTGCTGATTTTGGTAATTTGGATTTGTTTATTTTCGAATGTTTTTATAGGGAATGTCGGACAAAGAGATGCGCGAGGCTTTTTGCACCGAGTTTCCTAATGAAAATATTGAAGAATTATCTGATAGTTTAAATGAAAAGTCCGAAAATATAAGGCAATCAATTATTTTTCAATCACTTTTAACTTAGCCGGGAGCGCAGGTTGCCAACCTGCAATAAGCGCGTGAGCACGAACAAGCCTGTGCATTGAATAAAGTTTATGTTAATCAAACGTCATTCCGCCGCTTACGCGACGATGCAGGTTGGCAACCTGCGCTCCCGGCAAAATAAGTTTTGCTTAAAATCAGATTTACGCTTCTAACCTCATTCGCTGTTGCATAATTTTAATTCGGCGTATAAAATCTCTTTTCTTATGCACTTTCGCTTTGTGTGGATTGGAAAAACGAAGGATAAAAAATGGCGGGCGTTGCAGGAAGAATACTTGCAGCGTCTTTCGCATTTTGTAAAGTTTGAGATTACCGAAGTTAAAGACAGCGCAGCGTATGAGACAAAAGAAATAGAAGGCAAACGTATTCTTGGAAAAGTGCATCAGAGCAGTTTCGTCTGTTTGCTGGACGTAAAAGGAAGTTCGATTTCTTCCCGAAAGTTAGCCAGTGAAGTTATAAAATGGCAAAATCGCGGATTAAAAGAAATCGTATTTATCATCGGCGGTGCTGATGGTATATCTTCCGAAGTTGCCGAAAGGTCTGATTTTAGTTTATCTTTATCCGATTTAACTTTTACGCACGAGATGGCGCGAGTCTTGCTAATCGAACAGATTTATCGCGCATACACTATAATTAAAGGGTTTCCATATCAAAAATGAACGAATTAAATTTAGAAGAAATCAAAGAAAAACTGATCGCCGAACGCGAAGTTTTGATTGAAAAATTGAGAGGCAACAGCCTTTCAATCGATGATTCAGAAACGCCCGATCCGGTAGATTTGGCAGTTAAAAACTATTCAAAAAACGTAATGATGGCTGTGTCCGAAAACGACAGCAAGCAATTGGTTTTAATCAATGAGGCGTTAGTGCGCCTTGACGATGATGAATACGGTTTGTGTCAAAATTGCGAAGATGAAATAAATCCGCGACGGCTCGATGCCGTGCCGTGGGCGCGTTATTGCTTGAAATGTCAGGAATTGCAAGAAAAAGGTTTGCTTGACGAAGACTAATTGAAGATAAAAGGTTAAAGGTAAAACTCAAGATTTGCCTTTTACTTTGATTTAAGAATTCCCGAACTTTGAAAATTTTTAATAAAACCTGAATTTTCGGTTTCTAAAAAAGTTTTACCTTTAATTTTTACCTTTTTCAAAATGCTGCAAAAGATTGTTGATTCTTTATTAACTCTCACATATCCTCAATCTTGCTCTGTTTGCAAAAAAAGTGTCGAGAATTCAGCCGATGGAATTGTCTGCGATGCGTGTTGGCAAAAAACACGGATTTTTTCGGGCAAAGAAACTTTGTGCCATAAATGCGGAGCTTTTCTCAATGAAAAACCGATTGATTTTCAAACTTTTTGCCACGCTTGTGACGAACATTTCTATGATCGCGCAATCGCCGTCGGACTTTACGAACACGCGCTTTCGGCATCCGTCCTTCATCTCAAAAGTGAACCATTCATCGCTAAAAAATTAAAGAATATTTTTATTTCTCGTTTTCAAAATTGTGATTTTCAGGACGCAGAAATTATTATGTCAGTTCCGCTTTCGGCAAAACGAAGGTTAGATCGCGGATTTAATCAGGCTGAGGTGCTAGCTGAAATCATTGCCAAAAACAGCAACTTAAAACTCGACAAACAAAGTCTCATTCGAAAAGTTCATACCCCGATTCACCGCGCCGGAATGGACAGAAAAGCGCGGGAATTGACAGTCAAAAATGCTTTTGAAGTCAAGCGCAAAAATCTCATTAAAGGCAAGAATATTCTGCTTATTGATGATGTTTTCACTTCCGGCTCAACCGTTTCTTCGTGTGCAAAGGAGTTAAAGAAAAAAGGCGCGAACAAGGTTTATATTTTAACCGTTGCCCGTGCTTTTTGAAGGAATTAATTGTTTTGATAATCGTTTTGAGTCCCGCCTTCCGGCTGAATCTTTTTTATTTCAAAGTTTTTGCTTACTGATGGTCTATTCAAATTAAATTCAACAATAAAAAGTCAACTTGCGCTCCCGGCGAACAGGCTTTTATTTTTTGTCGGATTTAATTATCAAAGACCATCAGTAAGCAAAAACTTACTAATTATCTTGCATCATAACGCGGCGCGGGAAGATCACCGGTTACGCCGAAAGGTGCAATATACGTGCTGTTATCTGCCTGCAAAAGATACCAAGTTCCGCTTGAAGGTCGGAAGACGGCTAAATCCGAATTGCCGCTGCGATCATAATCTCCCACAACAGGAATATCGCCGTCTATACCGAATTGCGTAATTCTTGTAGAACTATTGCCGCTATTTAGAATATACCAAACGCCCATTGAAGGTCGGTAAACAGCTTGATCGTTTTTATTATCGCCATCAAAATCTCCGGTCGCCGGAACATCGCCGTTTGCACCGAATTGAACCGCTGAAAACGAACTGTTGCCGCTGTTCAAACGATACCAAACTCCATTTGACGGACGGAAGACCGCGATGTCATCTTTGCCGTCGCCGTCAAAATCTCCGTTCGTCGGAATGTCGTTATTCAACCCGAATTGCGTGATTTGCGCCTGACTGTTTGTGCTATTCAAAATATACCAAACGCCCGTCGAAGGTCGGAATACGGCAATATCTGCTTTTGAATCGCCATCGAAATCTCCGGCTGAAGGAACATCGTTTGTTGCACCGAATTGAGCAATTCCGACTGTATTATCAAGACTGCGGAAGTAATACCAAACGCCGTTTGAAGGTCGGAAAACACCGATGTCGGTTTTGCCGTCGCCGTCAAAATCTTCCGGTGTAGGAATGTCGCCGTTTGTCCCGAAAGGTTGGATTTTTGCCTGTCCGTTTGAACTGTTTAACGAATACCAAGTTCCGTTTGAAGGTCTGAAAAGCGAAACATCGGTTTTGCCGTCACCGTCGAAATCGGCATTTGCATTATTGAAAATAGGATTGTTGTTGACAATTTTTTCGACAGTACCGCCTAAACCGACAAGATAAAGTTCACCGGCTTCGTCTTCACCGAATGATGAAATATTACGTCCGGTAGGAAATAAACGAACTGATTGAGTGCCGTTCCAGATAAAGAATTCACCCGAGCAATAATCGCCATAAGTGTAAGTTCCTTGCGGAAATGTGCCTTGTGTTCCGCGATAAATATAACCGCCCGTGATTGAGCATTTTCCGCCCGCGTGTGTGTATGTATCAACTGGTGCAATAAAATTAGTCGGAGTGCATAAACCGGCATCGAGATTCGTGCAGGTATTTCCTTCGAAAACACGCCAACCGTAATTTCCGCCTTTGGTAATTATGTCAATTTCTTCAATCGCATTTTGTCCAACATCGCCAGCCCAAAGTTGTCGCGTACCGCCTCGGTCAAATGACCAACGAAAAGGATTTCTCAAACCGAGCGCGTAAATTTCGTCTGCGCCGATGATACCAACATAGGGATTATCCGGCGGATTTGTATAAGGCGGTGCGGTCGGCGATCCTGAAACATCAGGCGCGATGCGAAGCATTTTACCTAAAAGTTGATTGATATTTTGTGCGCGGTTGTTCGGATCATTGCCCGAACCGCCGTCGCCCATTCCAATATACAAATATCCGTCCGGACCGAATTCGATCATTCCGCCATTGTGATTGGAAAAATCCTGCGCGATAGTAATAATAATTCTTTCGGAATTTATATCGCCGACTGTGTTGTTATTTGTCGCTGTATAACGTGCAACAACAGTTGCGCCGTCGCTCTGGCGTGTGTAATTGACGAAAAAATAACTGTTTGTCGTAAACTGCGGATGAAAAGTCAATCCCAAGAGTCCGCGTTCGCTACCCGATTGACTGACTTTTGAAGAAAGATTGATAAAATTGGTAGGAGTTGTCGAACCCGATTGAACTACTTTAATTATTCCACGCTGCTCAACCACAAAACGACGATTTGAGCCGTCCTTGGCGTTTGTTAAAAGAAGCGGAGAACTCAAACCTGATAAAAATGGTTGAAGCACAACTGTCGTTTGCCCGAAAACACCGATTGCCAGACTGCCGATCAAAAACACCGCCAAACTTAATATCTTTAATTTTCTCATTATGTTTTACTTCCCTTGAATTATTTTTAACCTTCCGTTTTTGCCCGAATTGATAGTTATTTAAACTTTGTTTCTAAAAATCCGATCAGTTTAATTTGTTTTGATTGAAATTTTAAATTGGGGTAATCCAATCATAACTTTCAGTGGACTGATTACGCAATATCTTTTTTAATTTATTATCGCTGTCGGTAAATAAAATAGCTGAAATTATAAAAAGTCTATTTTTTCTGGCGAATTAAAATCACTTTCCAAAAACACTATTTTCTACTTCACAAACGGTAACGAACTTTCTTTTTTCTTAACGTCACATCTTCGTTTTCAAAGTTTTGCAGCCGCAATGTAACATCGGCGGTCATTCGCAAATCGGCACGAACCCCGTTTTCTAAGTGGAAATTTCCGGCGGCGGCAATCATAGCGGCATTATCCGTCGAAAGATGTTTGGACGGAAAATAAACCGGTAGTTCCAGTTTTTTTGCAAGGTTTTCCGAAGCGGAACGCAAAGCCGTATTACACGCTACGCCGCCCGCGACGATCAAAGTTTTCGGATTTAATTCAAGCGCAAGTTTCTCGACATTTTTCAGCAGAGATTTGACGACTGTATGCTGAAAACTGGCGCAAATGTCTTTTATTTCCTGCGAAATATTTTCACCGTCTTTAACAGTTTCAACTTCATTTTCCTTTAAGTAACGCATCACCGCGGTTTTAAGTCCGCTGAAGCTGAAATCCGGTCGTCCGTCGGAAATTTTTGCAATCGGGAATTTTATTTTGTTCGGATCGCCTTCTTTTGAAAGTCTATCAATGACAGGTCCGCCGGGATATTCGAGTCCGAGCATTTTGCCGACTTTATCGAATGCTTCGCCCGCCGCATCGTCGCGTGTGCGCGAAACGATCTTATATTTTCCGGGTTCGGGAACAAAAAATAAATTTGTATGTCCGCCCGAAACAATCAGTGCAAGCGCAGGATATTCAATCGGCGGATTGTCAAAAGCGACCGAATAAACGTGTCCTTCAATATGATTTACGCCGACGAATGGAATATCCAAACCCCAGGCGAGTGCCTTTGCATAACAAACGCCGACGAGAAGCGAACCGATTAATCCCGGACCTTGCGTAACGGCGATTGCTTCGAGTTCTTCAAGCGAAACATTCGCTTTTTTTAATGCTTCGTCAACGATTGGATCAATTTTTTCCAAATGATTTTGCGCGGCAAGATCCGGCACGACTCCGCCGAATGGTCTGTGCAGTTCGATCTGCGAGGAAATTACGGACGATAAAATTTCCGTGCCGTCGCGCACAACGGCAGCAGCAGTTTCATCACAAGAGCTTTCTATTCCTAAAACTAACATTAAATAAATTATACTTGCCGGGAGCGCAGGCTGCCAGCCTGCATCGTCGCGCAAGCGGCGGAACAGCGTTTGAAATCAAATCAAGTTAATTAGCAATCAAAGTTTTTTTTCGCGCTCACGCGCTTATGCAGGCTGGCAGCCTGCGCTCCCGGCTAAAAGGCTTGCGAAAATCTGAAATGAAGTTGTCCTTGATGCGGAACCAGATTCGCGGGAGGTCCCATCTGTTGGGGAATTAAAAACGTCGGCGGATTAAGCAAATAACCGTAATCAATCGCAAATTCACCCCCGATTGGTGCTTTGATTCTAAAACCAAGACCGACTGTATGAGTCCAGAGCGCACGCAAGTTTTTTCTAAAAATATCTGAATCTGGAACATCAGGCGGATTAAAAATATCGCTTACACGCCGGAACACATTGCCGCCATCATAAAAAGGAACCACCCTAAATCCTTCCGTAACGGGAATTCTAGCTTCGAGATTGACGATTGCCAGCGCATTTCCGCCGAATGGAACGGTAAATGGACTCAAAAAAACCTGATTACCTTGACTATCACGGAAAAATCCTTGCGGCACGATTACCACGCGAGGACCTGCGCCTTCGAATTCAAAGCCTCGCAGCGTTGTCGAACCACCCGCAAAAAATCTTTCGCTGATCGGCAAAATTCCTTCCAAGTCAGGAAATTGAGTTGATGAAAAATTTCGATTTCTCGAAAAAACACTTGCCAGACCGAGAATCGCGCGTCCCGCCAAAGTCAGATTTTTTAAACGTGGAAACGAATAATAAGTATTAAATGACCCTTGGAATTTATGGAAACCGACGTTTGCTCCGAGTTGCGGGATCGAAACATTATATTCAGCCGTGATGTAATTGCCGTGCGTCGGGTCACTTGCACTGTAACGGCAAGGTTCGCCCGGTTCGCCTTTGGCAATAACTTCCAGCAGCGTGTATTTGATATTGCAGTTTTCGCGTGTGTCATAAACGAAATTCAGACCGAAGCCCGAAGTGCGGACTCTCGAATCGGGACGCAATAAATCTTTGACGAGTAAACTTTCAAAATTAAAAATTCGTGCATCTTCAAATTTAACACGGGCGAACAAAAGACTTCGTTTTTTAACGCTGATCGTCCGGCTCGTTTCGGCTTGAAGAGTAAAACGATTGATCGTCGGATCGCCTGCTTGGTTGCCGAAAACGTCAATCGGATTTCCGTTTTCATCAACTCTTTGAATAATTCCTTGCGTTCCCTGATCAATCGTTGAACGGAAAAACCTCGTAACTGTCGAATCTCGCTGATACTGTGCGGTAAAAGTCAGCGGTGAAAAACGATTATCCCCACCATCGCGCAAAAATCGCGGATTAAGAAAATCAATCTGGACAAGTTGCTGCAAACGGCTGGCGCGAACTCTTAAACCGCCTTGCTGGAGTTTTCCGAACAAATTGAAATGGCGAATATCGAAAAATCCGTTTGCTCCGATGTCGGTCGAAAAACCGCCGCCGTAAGTTATTAATTTCGACGGTTGTTCCTCGATGTTGATAATTATATCGCTCAATCGTCCGTTGCCGTCCGCCGTTTCTCCGGCAGGTTCGGGCTTGATTTCGACAATTCTGAATGCGCCGGTCGCGTAAAGATTCTGTTCGCTGGTGAAAATGTCGTTTGCCCGCAGAACTTCGTCGCGTTTTAAGTTTATCGCTTTCAGAATTGCCGAACGCTGCGTATTTTCATTGCCGTTGATTAAAATGCGATTGACGAAAACCTTCTTGCCTTCGTTTTCAATATTATAAATAATTTTTACTTCATCTTCCGTTGCGTCAGGGTTATCAGGCAATTCTTCGATGGCAAAATTAATTTTCGCGTCGTAAAAACCCTCTTGCGAATAAAATTCGGAAAGCATTTTAACGCCGTTTCGCGCACGAATACGCGAATAATTTCGGCTGACGAGATCGGGCAATTTTGCTTCGAGCGTCGCGTCGGAAAACACCGAATTCCCTTCAACTGAAACGCTTTTAACCTTTGTCGGAATACCTTCGTTAACGATAAAAGTGATAATCAAATCTTCACCGTTGAGGGCAACCCCTTGATTGATGCGGACTTCGGTATTTCGATAACCCAGATCGCGCATCAGAGCCGTGATCGTCAAGCGGTCTTCTTCCAAAATTTCCGCACTCGTATAACCACGACCGTAACCGAAATACGGAATGAAACCCAAAATGTTAGCTTTCTGCGATTCCAAAACCGATTGAATTTCGGGAATTGTTAATTTATCCGTGCCGCGCAATCTTATGTCAATCAGTTTTAACTTGCGGTTAAGATCGGCTCGATAAACAACGTCAACCGCGCGGTCATTTAATTCCGCCCCGCTCAAAGCCGAACATAAAACTTCTGTTTCATTGGCTATTTCGCTCGCTTCATTTTCGAGAAAATCCGGTTTGACCGCACAATATGCTTTGACATCAGCAAAAAAGTAGCTTTTTTCCTGAAAATAATTTCGTAAGCGGCGCGAACCTTCGACGATTGCGGCGTAATCGAGCGTCCCTTCACGAATGATCGGCAGTAGTTTTCTTTTCGTGCCGTCGCCCACTTTTTCATCTTCCGCTTCGACCGTAACATTCACTTTTCCGCCGACTTTTCCGATTAATTCGATGCTAATTGCATTTTTTTCACGATCATAAACAATTCGCGGTTCATTTAATTCCGGTGCGAGAAAACTTTCTCCACGCAACGATTCACGAATTTTTTCAACATCAAGCCGCAAATCTTCGCGTGAAAATAATTCTCCGGGTTCTAATTTTAATTTTTTCGGAAGCTTTGTTTTGTCGAAACCTTCGATTTCAATGTTGAATTTTTCTACGGTCGCCTGCGTGTTCGGATTAACCTGAAATGTCACGGCAACTTCAGTTTCGCTTCTGAGCGGCGTGGTTTTATAGGTAACTTCAGCATTGAAAAAGCCTAGATCACGCAGATAATCCAAAATCAAATCGGCATTATTGCGAAGTGTTTGTTCAGAAACAGCCATTCCTGTATTGAGCAAATTTAACTTTAATAGAAGCTGTTGTTCGGTAATTTCATCGCCGACCGTATTGCCGATTTCAATTGAAACTTTTTCAACCCGGGTTTTTCGTTTAATAATAAATCGCAATTCTACTGCGTTTTGTCCGGTTTGAATAGCTTCAACGACCGCCGAAACAATTTTGTCAGTGTTGTAAAGTGCGGCGAGTGCATCGCGCACTTTGACGGCTGAATACGTTTGACCGAGCGCGTCTTCGGCAATTGATTTAAACTGATTCGCATCAGAAATACTGCGGTCTGCGCCTTCAAGAGTAATACTAACGCCGGAAATTGGACGGTCTTCAAATACATTTTGGGACAAACTGACAAGCGAAAATAGTGGAATTATGAAACACAAACACAAAACCACAGAGAATTTGTGAGAGAAAAATATAGAGAGTTCTGTAAAAACTTCATCTGCCATCCTGCTTGATCTGTTCAATACCGTTTGAATTTTTACCCCTTTCCTTGCTTTACTAATGTGCTTCAAAATTCTATTTCCTTATAGTTTTTTTCGCAAGCTAATTACCTTTGATGTGATTTTTGCAACTTATAGTTTGTTTGAAACTTAACATATTTTAGGAATTTTGGAGAGTTATCAAAAAGAATACAAAAAAAGATTGTTTCCGCATTTTATGGAAACAATCTTTTTTGGACTAAAGTTGATTTTGTTTAACCTTTTTTCTCTTCAACCGGTATGAAGTTTCTCTCATACATAAATTTGAAACGCTTATCGAAATCTTTAAGCAAAGTATTTTTAGAAGCATTCATAGTTTTTACTTGCTTTTTCGCTTCGGGAGTTGTTTTCGCACTTTCTTCTTTTATCTTGTTTTCCAAATCAAGATAATCATAATAAATATTTGAGAAACTCGAATCTTCAACAACGCCGGTTAAAAACTCCATAATTACCGTTTTTCTTTCAAGGTCTTCTTTGCCGACGCTCTGCAACATATTGTAAGCGTGAACTGCCAGACGTGATTTGTTGAAAGAGCCGAGAATTGCAGAAATTCCATAATTTGCATATTCAGGCTTGGGCGCAAACCACGCTTCCTGAAGCATCGGATAAAGCACGGAAGAAACTCTTGCTTTCTGCGATTGCGTTAATTTTTTCGCCACACCGACCGTGTAAATGCCGTAACCTTCATTAATGACGAACGGACCTTTGTCTTTGAAATTCGGGTCTTCGTCTTGATAAGAAATTCCATAAAAACTTTCGGCTAAATCGCTGATTCCGTCCTCGCGGGTTTCCGACTCTTCGATGCTTTTAACGATCCATTCGGTCAATTTCTCATATTGATTTTCTTTTGTTTCGGCAATTATTTTTAATTCGTCAAAGTTCTTTTCGTAAATATCCATTTTTCCTGAAACATCTTTTGCGCCCGAAACATAATCCGTTACATCGTATTTTCCCGTTTCACTGTTCTTTTTCAGGAAAAACAGATATTGATTACCGATTTTGATTTTTGTTACATCAAAATAATCTTCATCTTGTTGATGATAATCTTCTTCAGCATCAATTTCTGGAAGCGGTTGATTCGGGTTTGAATGATATTCGGAAAAAGCGAACGAAACTGTTTCCAAGCCTTTTTGACCTTTGAAAACTTTTGTAATCAATAAATTACGATCCATTTCCAAAGTATAGCCATATTCGTCTTCATAAGATTTTTGAGATTTTCCGTCGCTGTCGTATTTCGCCAAAACGATTAAATCGCTGTTCATAAAAAGCGAAAGAAGTGTTTGCGGCGGTTCTTCGCAGGCTTTGACATTTGTTGTAACAAGCAGCGACACCAAAATTATTGCAGAAAGAATTGCAGAAAAATATAAACGTGATTTTTTTAACATTTTAATAAAGACTCCATTTTTGAAAAGATTCGTGTAAAACTACAAATTATGAACGGTCAAACCAAATAATATTTGCACTAAATCAAACGATTTTTCACTCTAATTTGAATAAAATATTAGGGCTTTAACAAGGCAGAGATTATTAGCTTTTGCGGAATAAAAACAGCGTAAAAGCAACAGCATATTCTGTGGCTATTACGGTTAAAATTGTTTGGAGGCTAAAAAGTTTTGCGGAAATGTCATTTTTTTTCAGCCAACAAAATTCTATATGCTTCCGGTTTACTCAAACCGAATTCTTTCGCGGCATTTTTCAAGGCTTGCTTGTGATTGATTCCTTGATTTTCAATTTCGGCAACTCGTTCGGAGATTGTTTTGTTCTTTGATATTGGAGTTTTCAAATTTGAATTATCTTCGCGTTCGATCACTAAAACAATTTCGCCTTTCACTTTATTTTTAGAAAATTTTTCCGCCAAATTTTCTAAATTTCCAATACAGATTTCTTCGTGCATTTTGGTTAATTCGCGCACGACGGCGGCTTTTCTGTTGCCTAAAACCTCAGCACAATCAACCAAAGATTTAGCAATTCGATGCGGCGTTTCATAAAAAACAAGTGTTGCCGGAATTATTTTAATTTCTTCCAGACGCTTGCGGCGTTCGCCTTTTTTTGACGGCAGAAATCCGCCGAAAAATACAGAATCAGTCGGCAAACCCGAAACAATCAAAGCATTGACAAAAGCCACTGCGCCCGGAATCGGAACAATTTTTGCCCCGATTTCGTGGGCTTTTTGGACGATACGAAAACTCGGATCGGCAATTCCGGGAGTTCCGGCATCGCTGACGACGGCGATTGATTTTCCATTTTCTAAGAATGTCGTCAGTTCGTCAGCACGCTGTTGTTCATTATGTTCGTGATAGCTGATTAATTTTTTTTTGATACCGAGATGTTTGAGAAGTTTACCGGTGTGGCGCGTGTCTTCACAGGCTACAATATCAACCGATTTGAGCGTTTCGACGGCGCGAAATGAGATGTCTTGCAAATTCCCAATCGGTGTTGCAATCAAAAAAAGTGTTCCTTTCATAGATTGAAAAATATACCTGATAAGATATGAAAAGCAAAAAAGCCTGAGAACAAAATCTCAGGCTTTTTTCGGTAAGCGCGACTTTTGGGTTGGCTGTTGGAAGGGCTGGAAATCAAAGCCACGCTTAATTTTTTACAAAATTGTTAGAATGGAAAGTTTCCGCGATTGTTACGATTGTTGCCCCGGCGGTTTCCGTTATCATCGTCATCGTCATAATCACGATTATTATTGCTATAATTGTAAGCTCTGGCTAAAACACGAAGATTACGTTCGATGTTGTTCCAACTGTTTTGCAGATTTCTGCCAATACGTCCGCGTGAAACTGCTCTGTCAAGTTGTGAACCCAAAGCAAGAACACGGCGAGCTTCATCGGCACTACGATTGTAATCTCGGCGGTTATCGTATGCTTTATCAAGGTCTTTTGCCGCATCCGTAAATCTTCCGGCTAAATCATTGATTTTATCTTCTCGACGAGTTCCGTCAGCACGACTGCGGTCGAGTTCTCGGTCAACTTGACGCTCAAACTGTTTACTTAAATTCTTTAAGTTTTTTATGGTAGATTCTAAATTGCGGTCGTAACGGTTATTTCGATTATTTCGATTATTAGTATAATCATCGTCATTGTTGTTACGATTATTGCCATAATCATCATCATTGTTATTACGATTATTATCGCGCCTTTGCGCTGAAGCAATTGAAGGTAAAGCTAAAATCATCAGCGAAAAAGCGAACAAAGCTATTAATTTTTTGAAACTATTCATATTATTTCTCCTTAAAACTCTTAAATATCGGGCAACACTTCATAAATAATTTTTTTATTTACAAAAGGCATCGCCTTTCTTACAAAACTTTGCAATGAGTGTGCCATTAATTTTTTAAGAATCAGGAAAAATAAAAAAGCCCTGTAAAAACAAGGCTTTTTATTAATTTTAGGTTTGATTAAAAAATTACAAATCAAACCGTTTTAGTAAGTTATGTTCCAAATGGTTAAATCCGTAACGCAGATTGTCGAAACTTTAGTTTCCCAAAGCCTTCGCCGCATTGATGCGTCCGCCGTTTTCCACTTTTCCGTCCAAAGAATCAATTTTATCAACCGATCCGAGAACTTTTTCACGAAGTTGGGCAACGGTTAAATCCGATTCGTTTGCCAAAATCAAAGCCGCAACTCCGGCAACATAGGGCGTTGCCATCGAAGTTCCCGACGCTTCACGATAAGCATTGTTCAGCCAAGTGCTTAAAATATCTTTGCCCGGTGCGGCAATGTGAACGGTTTTTACACCGAAATTCGAGAATGAAGCCAATTGATCGTTGCGGTCGAGCGCGGCAACGCTGATGACATTTGAAAGTTTGTAATTTGACGGATAATGCGGTCGGCTGTCGTTATTCGTGCTGTTATTTCCGGCGGCGGCGACAAACAAAATACCTTCTTCACCGGCGGCGCGAATCGCGTCTTCAAGCGGTTTGGAATACATTGTCGAACCCCAACTTGCATTGATGACACGAACATTGACACCGGCGCGTTTGCGGTCAATCGCATAATTTATTGCTTCAATCGCGTCTTTGGTCGAACCGAATCCGCCACGTCCGATGAATTTGAGCGGCATAATTTCGACTTTCCAGTTCACGCCCGAAATACCTTCGCCGTTGTTTCCTTCTGCGCCGATGATTCCCGCGCAATGCGTTCCGTGTCCGTTGTCGTCCATCGGATCGCTAAGATTGTCCGTGGCATTGAAACCATTTAAATCATTGAATGTGCCGAGTTCATCGTCTTTGTATTGCGGAATATTGTCGGGACGAGTCCACATATTCGAAACTAAATCGGGATGCGTGTAATCAACACCGCTGTCCAACACCGCAACGACGACATCCTGACTTCCCTGTGTTTTCAGCCACGCTTTCAGAGCATCAACGTGGGCATTTTCCTTTCCCCCGTTTTGTCCGACATTATTTAAAGCCCATTGATCTTCAAACATCGGGTCGTTCGGCGCAGTCGGTTTCTCGTCATTCGAACGATAAAGCAATTCTTTCGGTGAAACCGTTTCTGCCGGATCATCGAGTGGAATATTGAAAACAGGTTCGGCATAAACAACCAGATCAGTCATTTTGCTGTATTGTTCCGCAACTTTTTCGGCATCGAGATTATCAAGATCGTCAATTGTCGTTAAACCTTTGACTATTTCGATTTTATCTTCAACGCGGTCATTGTTTTTCGCCGCAATTTTTTTGATTTCGGCAGAACTCACGCCGGGTTTAAATTTAACAAAAACTTCCGGTTCGCTGTCTTGTGCAGATCGTTTGACCGCAACTGTTTTCGGTATTGTATTAACCCGGGTTGTAGATTCCGCCTTATAAGTCGAAACCTTCGATTGCCAATTTTTGATTTGTCCAACCATTGCCGCAATACTAATAATTACAAGAGCAATGCCGAGATGCACCCAAATATTTTTACGATTCATTCTTTAAACTCCAAAAAAAATTCGTAGAAGTTTTTTTGCAAACTTCTGTTTAATAATTTTACGAGACGATAACGTGATTTTTCCCTTCAAATCCGACGAGGCGCAATTGATATTTATCGGCACGATATTCATATTTTTTGCCGTCCGCGCTCAAATTTATACGCCAACCGCTGGCAATCATCTGCGCCGCCATCTGATCTTCGACAGGTGCGCCAAGCGACATATCTGGAAAATCCTGTTCGCTGACCGATTCGGTCTCGATTTCATCAACCAAAAGACTCAAACGATCTGCCAAATCTTCCTTTGCCTTCTGAACTGCGCCGTCTTTATCAAAACTCATAAATAAATTTATTCCTATTCGTCGGAAGTATTTTTAATTTTGCCCTTATTTTGCAAAATAGTCAATAAAACAAGTTTTTACGAAATATATTTTTAACGAGTTTTGCCTAAATAAGATTATCAAATTTTTTTATTGAGCAATTTCGGTTAAAATAATGTTGTTATTGAACAAAATTTATCAGCCGGGAATATTCAAAAATGTCAGAAGCAACAAAACAAGATATAAAAACACGAATTGAAACGGATTCGATGGGCGAGATCGCGGTCGAATCGGATAAATATTGGGGAGCGCAGACCGAACGCAGTTTGCATCATTTTAATATCGGATTCGATGTGATGCCGCGCGAGATGATTCGTGCGTTGGGGATTTTGAAAAAGGCTTGCGCGATCACGAATTTTGATCTCGGCAAACTTTCTGAAGACAAAAAAGATTTGATCGTCAAAGCGGCAGACGAAGTTATCGAAGGCAAATTGGACGCGCATTTTCCGCTGAGAGTTTGGCAGACGGGTTCGGGAACGCAAACGAATATGAATGCCAACGAAGTCATTTCAAACCGCGCCATCGAAATGGCAAGCGGCGAAATGGGATCGAAAAAACCGATTCATCCAAACGATGATGTCAATAAATCACAAAGCTCAAACGACACTTTTCCGACCGCGATGTATATTGCCGCCGCCGAACAAATGAATGTGCTGATTCCCGAAGTTCAAAATTTGGCAGACGCGATAAATGCAAAAGCAAAGGAATTTGCCGACGTTGTAAAAATCGGCAGAACGCATCTGCAAGACGCAACACCGCTCACGGTCGGACAGGAATTCGGCGGTTGGGCGAATCTGATCGAGCGTGATGTCGAGCGTTTGAAAATGGTTTTAAGTGGACTTTACGATCTGGCAATCGGCGGAACCGCGGTCGGAACGGGTTTGAATTCGCATCCTGAATTTGCCGAAAAAGCCGCCGCAAAAATTGCGGAATTAACAGATTTGCCGTTCAAATCGCATCCGAATAAATTTGCTGCACTTTCGGCACACGACGAGATCGTTTTTGCTTCGGGAGCGTTAAAAACTCTCGCGGCAAGTTTGATGAAAGTCGCAAACGACATTCGCTGGCTCGGTTCGGGACCACGCTGCGGAATCGGCGAATTGGTTTTGCCGGAAAACGAACCCGGAAGTTCGATTATGCCGGGCAAAGTTAATCCGACGCAATCGGAAGCGATGACGATGGTCGCCGCGCAAGTGATGGGAAATGATGCGGCAATTGGCTTCGCCGGTTCGCAAGGAAATTTTGAACTCAATGTTTTTAAACCCGTGATGATTCATAATTTTCTGCATTCGGTTCGCCTTATCAAAGATGCTTCAAGCGGATTCGTTGAATTTTGTGTGAATGGAATCGAACTGAATCGCGCTCAAATTGATGAATATGTCAATGATTCACTGATGCTCGTAACGGCTTTGAATCAACATATCGGTTATGACAACGCTTCAAAGATCGCCAAAAACGCACACAAAAAAGGTATAAATTTGCGCGAATCGGCAATCGAACTCGGAATTCTTGAAGGCGAAAAATTTGATGAGTTAGTTATTGCAAAAGAAATGACGCATCCTTAAAACTAAAAGCAAATGGCAAAAGTTTGTGATAAAATAATGAACAAATGGACATTTTAGTTAAACCAAAATTATCTGTTTCAACGGCGGAAGAAGCAATTTCAATTGTAAATCGCTGGCTTCATAAAGATGTCGGAATGGCTGTTCACGCGACAAAGGCGCAATTTGACAGTATTACATTTTGTTGGCATTTGCCGATTGAGGTTTCTTTTCCAAGTCGCGGAACGCTCGGAACGGTCGGTGATGCTTATATTAATGCCGCAACAGGTGAATTTGCGGGAAAACCCGAAGCCGAAGATTTAATCGAAAGAGCGGAAAAATTAGCGGAAGCCTTCAGAATCGAATGAATCTCAAATGGTTTTGACAAGAAAGTGAAAGTTCCTGTGTCGCGGCTTGTGTTCGAATGGTTTTGAGCAGTTTCGGTGAAAATTGGACTGAGTATGAAATAACAGAGATTTTCGGCAATCCGCGTTTGGGAATTATTTTGGCACAGGCTCAGATAAAATTAGCTAATGTCGGTGCGATCAGTGAATTTGATACCGAGTTGAATTTAGATGATTTACGCGATTTTACAAGGCGAAATATCTTCCCGATTGTTGGTGTGGAGCGTCATATTTTAGGTTATCTTCCGGCTTCACACGCGGTTGTTATTTCAAGGGTAATGAGCGGAAATATAGAAATTTTTGATCCGTTTGAAAAAGAATATCCCAAGATTTTCGGGCAAAAAAGTTTTGAAACTGCTTGGCAATTATCAGGTAAAGAATGTTTGATTATCCACGCCGCATCGAAGAAATGACGTATCCGTATTTTTTGAGCCGTTAAAGATTTGACTTAAATCAATCATTAACTTAAACTCTGTAACTTAGTTTGTCGGGGCGTGGCTCAGCCTGGTAGAGCGCACCGTTCGGGACGGTGAGGTCGGATGTTCAAATCATCTCGCCCCGACCATTTAAATATCGAAGCAGTTTGGTTTTATCAAGCCGAACTGCTTTTTTATTTTTCATTTCTAATTTTCCGGTATTCCCCTTATGATATTTGAAATTTAAGAACCACCATAACTGAGCAGTTCTGTTATTGTTAAACGTTTGTCAATAATTCCCGTTGCCTGCGCCGGGGTTTGGTAATTCAAACTATAATGCGGCAAACA
>JBBSAX010000079.1:0-20197 GCA_038251885.1 Pyrinomonadales bacterium
CTGCCAGAAAATAAACGCGCCCGCGAATCTTTTCGCGCAATTTTTCAATTTCCGGCAAAACTCTTTCAATCGCCGACGCGCCGCCCGCTTCGTTGCCGTGAACGCTGCCAATCACGAGCAGCGTTTTGCCTTCGGCGTTTCCGACGAATTTTCCGAGAAGATGTTCGCCTTCGGCAATTAAAAATTTTTTGAATTCGGAATTTTCTGACATCGAATTTTAACTTTCAGAAATTTCGCGAACTGCAAAAATCAGGCGTTCTATTTCTTCGAGCGACGTGTAACAGGAACAACCGATGCGAAGCAAACCCTGATCGGCGAGTCCGAGTTTATTGACGACGGTTTCCGCGTAAAAATTCCCGTGCGACGCGAAAATCCCGCTTTTGGCGAGCTCGCGGCTAACATTTTCTGATGGCAAATCTTTAACTGTAAATGAAACAAGCGCGGTTCTTTGAGCATCTGGCGCGGGACCGAAGATTTTTATGCCTTCGATTTTTGATAAACCTTCCCACAAAATTTTAACCAATTCCCTGTCGCGTGAATGAAGTTCATTAAAAGCATTTTCGAGTTGTTCGCGCTTTGAATTTCCTTCGGCAAGCGAAGCAAGAAAATCAACCGCTGCCGCCGCACCGACGATTGATTCGTGGCTTTGCGTTCCCGTTTCAGCGCGTTCGGGCGCGTAATCCGGCGCGGGATTTAGTTTCGGAAAATCAATTTTTTCCAAAATTTCCTTGCGTCCAAACAAAATTCCAATATGCGGACCATAAAATTTGTAAGCCGAACACGCCAGAAAATCACAGCCGATTTCTTTCACATCAACCAAATTATGCGGTGCGTAATGCACGGCATCAACGAAACTCAACGCGCCCGCTTCGCGAGCCAATTTTGCGGCGCGGTTGACATCGGTGATTGTTCCCAAAGCGTTCGAAGCTGCGCCGATGGCGACGAGTTTTGTTCTTTCATTGAGCAGATTTTCGAGTTTTTCAAGTTCCAATTCGCCGCTTTCGACATTCATCGGTAAAACGCGGATTTTCACGCCGCGCTCGATTTCCAGAGACTTCCACGTATCAATATTCGCGTGATGATCGAGTTCGGTGACAATTATCTCATCGCCCGCTTTGAAGTTTCTGCCCAACGCCCGCGCCAGATGAAAGGTCAACGAAGTCATATTCTGCCCGAAAACGATTTCGTCCGCCGAAGCGTTCAAAAAATCGGCTAAAGTTTGACGCGAATTTGCTAAAAGTTCGTCAGTTTCGACGCTCGTCGGAAAAGCCCAATGCGAATTGGCGTTGTGATTAAAAAGATAATCGTTCATCGCTTCGACGACCGAAAGCGGAATCTGCGTTCCGCCCGGACCGTCGAAATATGCGGCTTTTTTATCATTATAAATGCGATTCAAAGCCGGAAATTGACTGCGAATTTCTTCTAAAGATTTTACTTCATTCATTTGCTGTTTGACTGTGTTTGCTTCGTTCATAAAATTATTAAAATCGGGAATAGAAAATTTTGCTGATAATTTTAACACAACAAATATCAAATGAGTTTAATTTGATTAAGCAAATCGAGATGGCGAGGGCAAAATGAACAAAGCTATTCGCTATTGGCTGTTAGTTATTGGCTGATAAACCGTTTTTACCGAACAATCAGCGGATAATTTGATAGCGAAAAGCGAATAGCCGTAATCTGGTTTCCTAATTTTTTGCAAAAAAAGAATTTCAATCCAAGTTTCCATCAGTAAATTTGAGCGATTGAAATTGCGGTTCGGGCGGCGACCAAAAACGCGCGATCCAAAACTATTGCATCAATCCGACTACAAACAGAAAGATCGTATTAAGATAGATTCCATCGGCTGAAGTCGGACTCATTGCCATAAAATGATTCGCCGCAAGCACGACCGGAACAACGAAAAGACTGCACGGCAAAGACAAAATAAATGCCGCAATATTAAGTGCGAGAATTGCGTTTTGAAGATTCTGCGAACCGTAGCCGAACCAATCGAAAGCCAGCAAAACAAGCGAAATAACACCGACAGCCAACCAAATGCGTTTCAAGTTTTTTATGTTCATATTTTTTCTCCTGAAGTTTGATAGCTGTTTAGACACCAATGTTGATGGGTTTGTTCCCAACTCAAAGAAATTAATCTTCTTTTCTTTTTGAAATATATTTCACATATTGAATTATTTGAATGATGAGTAGAGTCAAAATTATGAAGAAGCAAATCCAGTTATATGAAATTGAATTTTGTATCAAACTGTAAAATGGTTCAGAAGTGTATATATTAATTTCTAAGCTGTCTTTCAAATAGTCAAAGTAATTATAAATTCGCCAAAACTGAAATGTAATCAATGCTAATGCAGAAACGCAAATTACTTGGCTTATTCTTTTAGACTCAATAAATTTACCGCCTATGTAGAAAGACAACAAAACTATAACAAGCAAATATATTTCATCAAAAAAGCTGTAAATTGTTCCTACTCCGCCAGAAAATTTTGGATAATCTTTTGGCATAAGTTTTTCAATATTTTCAAAAGCTAAATTATATCCATTTTCAAAGCCGTTAAACTCGCCATAAAGTTTTACGCAAATAATTAAAGCAATTAAAGCCGAGCCGATTGACATTTTTCTTAACATTTTCTTTTCCATGTGCTGAGGTAATAATTATTAGACACCGATATTATTAGATTTGTTCCCGACGCAGAGATTTTAATTTTACTAATTTTTGACGAAGAATAGATTTAATTTTTACTCATATCATTTGCCATTTCATCGAGATGCCTCTCGACAGCTTTTTCAAAAAGTGCCGCAATTTGACCTAACAACATTCGCGTCAAAAAACTTGTCGGGTAAAGTTGAAACTTGCGCGTGACGAGCGTTTCGTTTTCTCCCGATTTTTTGAAATTCCATTGCTCGATAAAATGCGTGGCGATATAACTTAAACTCGGAGGAAATTCAGACATTTTCATAATGAGTTTCTTTCCCGCTTCCCATTCGAGAATTTCTTCGAGATGCTGCGTTCCATCCGAGTTTGTTACACGAATCCGCGAGCCGATCATTTCATCAGTTCGCTCTTCATATTCGGCTTTTTCAATTCCCGGCAAAACCCCGTGTCCATCAAAACTGCTCCAGGTCGTTACATCAAGAACTTTTTCACAAATCTCTTGCGCCGAGGTTTTTACCGTTTTTTTAACTGTAAATTGTATCGGATTCATCTTAAAAATCAGTATAGCGAATGGTAGTGGGCAAGACGAATCAGCCCGATTAAAGTTAATAATTTCTATTTTGTTTCAATAAAACTCGTGTAGAAAATTTTTCAAAATAATCTTAATCGGCTCAGTTTTTTCTTTGAAATCCAAGGCAGAAAAGACTTTTTTTTATTTTTCCAGTAAAATCAATTGTCAAAACCTATAAAAAATATCAAAAAAGGAAATTATCAAAGCTATGCGTTCAAAATCAAACATTTTTTCGACAATTCTATTAATGATTGCGTTCACGCTGAATTCTGTGACTTTTGCCTTCACAAGTCCAGAAGAAGGAATGTTCACACCCGATCAGATCAGTCAACTCAATTTGAAAAAGAAAGGTTTGAAGATCAAACCGATTGACATTTACAATCCGAACGGCATTTCGCTTGCCGATACGATTATGCGCGTCAATATCGCCAGCGGCGGTTTCGGAACAGGCGAATTCGTTTCAGCGAATGGTTTGATCTTAACAAATCATCACGTCGGTTTCGACGCGCTTGTCGCCAATTCAACGCCCGAAAAAGATTATGCGAAAAATGGTTATAAAGCCGATTCCGTAGCCAACGAACTTCCGGCAAAAGGCTATACGCTTCTTCTGACGAAACGTGTTGAAAATGTTACGGACAAAATCTTAACCGGCACGGCGAATTTGAGCGGCGAAGAACTAAATAAAGCGATTGAAAAAAACACGAAGGATTTGGAAGGTCAAGAAAAAGCCAAAAATTCAAATTCGACAATTCGAGTTCAATCCTTAAACAGCGGTTATTTTTATTATCTTTACGAAACACAGGAAATAAAAGACGTTCGCGTCGTTTACGCGCCGCCGCAAAACATCGGATTCTTCGGCGGCGATCCCGACAATTTTGAATGGACGCGGCACACGGGCGATTTTACGTTTCTCAGGGCATACACCGCGCCGGACGGAAGTTTTGCCGAATATTCGCCGAATAATGTTCCGTTCAAACCGAAAAAACATTTGACGATTTCGCTTGACGGTTTGAAAACAAATGATTTCGTTTTTGTTCTCGGTTATCCGGGCGGCACGACTCGTTACCGCGAAAGTCAATCAATTGATTATTCGCAAAACGTGAATTTTCTTTTCATCGGCGACTATCTGAAAACTTGGAGTAATGCTTTAGTAAAAGTTGGTGAAACAGACGAAGAAAAACGTATCAAACTGCAAGACCAAATTTTCAGCCTTAATAATTCGGTCAAAGTTTATGAAGGCAATGTCGCGGCGATCAATCGCGCGGATTTCGTTAATCAAAGAAAAGCGCAAGAAGCGAAATTTGCCGAATGGGTAAAAGCCGATCCGAAACGCGAAGCAAAATACGGAAAAGTTTTGGCAAATCTGTCGCGCATTTCCGATGGATATTACTCATCATCAGCCCGCGACCGCGTTTTGCGAACATTTCCGAATCCGGGTTCGACACCTGTTTTCAAACAAATTTATGATGTGATTCAAGCCGTGAATTTCGGTAAAAAATTAGGTGATGATAAAGCCGGACAGGAAAAACGCACCGAAATCGAAGAAGCGTTCAAAGAGCGCGAACCTTCGGTAGAATACGAAATTATCAAATTTTTCTTGAGAAAAGCCGACGAACTTCCAAACGGACAAAAATTCGATGCGCTTGAAACGATTTTTCGCGGATTAAAAGGCAAAGAACGCCGCGACGCGGAAGCCGAACTCGCTAAATCAATTGCCGAAAATCCCGATTTCAGTTCGCCCGAAAATATTGTAAAACTCTACGATATGTCTATTGACCAATTGAAAGACAAATATAAAAAAGTTGTTGATTTAGTCATCAGCTTGTCGGAATCGCGGGCGGAAATCAATGTTTTGTCGGCAAGATTTAATTCGGAAATTGATAATTTACGCTTGCTTTACCAACAAGGAATGGCGGAAATGAAAGGAGTTGAACCTTACCCGGACGCAAATGCGAGTTTGCGATTTAGTTATGGCGAAGTGAAAGGCTACAATCCGCGCGAAGCCGTAACTTACACGCCTTTTACAACTTTGAAAGGAACAATTGACAAAGACACGGGCATTTTTCCTTTTGATGTTCCAAATAAGCTGAAAGAGTTGCAAAAAAGCAAAGATTTCGGCAGATACGGAGTCGGAGATTCCGTTCCGGTTAATTTTCTTGCAACAACCGACATCATCGGCGGAAACAGCGGAAGCCCTATATTAAACGGCGACGGCGAACAAGTCGGCATCGTTTTCGACGGAAATTATGAAGGCTTGGGAAATGATATTTTCTTCAATCCCGATTACGGTCGCACAATCGCCGTTGATATTCGCTATGTTCTTTTCGTCACCGAAAAATTCGGCGATGCCGGTTGGATTCTGAATGAGATGACGATCAAAGGTAAAGCCAAAAGCGCAAATGCCGGATAAAAAGTCGGACAGAATTAAAGCGGTTTAAGCATGAGCGTAGCTAATACTACGCTCAATTTACACAATAATTAATAGTTCATTTGCTTTAACCGCGCTTTTTATTCGGTCTGCTTTTGTGCGCCGTCGCTGTTTTGACCGAAGAATCGGTCGGCTTAAAAGTTTGTTCGGCTTTTGAGTCGGTTAGTGTTTTGGAGTTTTCCAAAAGTTTTGAATTTTCTAAAACTTTTAGAGCTTCTTTTGCTTTTTTACTTAATCTCTTTTTTTCTTGTGCCATTATATTTATTCCTCTTTTATAATTTTTTACCTACAATTATTCTTTTTCAATCCAACCACCACCGACGCATTCTTCGTCGTTGTAGAAAACGGTCGCTTGTCCGGGCGTGATGGCGGCTTGCGGTTCGTCGAAGACGATGCGAGCGCGATTTTCGGGCAAAGCGTGAATTGTCGCGGGCGCGGGTTCGTGGCGGTATCGCACTTTTACTGACGCACGAACAGGTTCGTTCGGTTTATCAAATGCAACCCAATTTACGCCTTTTGCGGTAAATTCGGTTGAATCCAGTTCTTCTTTTTCGCCAACGATGATCTGGTTTTTGGCGCGTTCGATTTGAAGAACATAGAGCGGTTTTTCGTGCGCGATTCCCAAACCGCGTCGTTGACCGATTGTGTAGCGGTGAATTCCCGTGTGTTCGTTTAATTTTTCGCCTTTTGTGTTGACAATATCGCCGGATTTCGGAGTTTCATCGGCGCGTCCTTCGTGTTCTAAATAACGGTCAATAAATTCAGAATATTTTCCGTCCGGCACGAAGCAGATTTCTTGCGATTCTTGCTTCTCAGCGACATAAAGATCGGCATCGCGTGCGAGTTCTCGGACTTCGGATTTCATCATTTCGCCAAGCGGAAAATATGCGCGGGAAAGTTGATCTTGCGTCAATTCCCACAAGAAATAAGTTTGATCTTTCCAATGATTTTTGCCGCGAAACAAGCGATAACGATCTGCGCTTTCGTCGTGTTCGACACGCGCATAATGTCCGGTCGCAACTTTGTCGCAGTCCAAACTTTGCGCCATTCTATCCAAAGACGCGAATTTAAGGCGCGAATTACACGCGACGCACGGAATCGGCGTTTCACCGTTTAAGTAACTTTCGATAAAAGGATTAACGACATCGCGCTCGAAATCTTTCTCCAAATTCAAAACATAAAACGGAAAACCGAGACTTTCCGCGACGCGACGCGCATCGTAAACGTCATCGAGCGAACAACACCGCGACGGTAGCGGATCGCCGTTTTCGTCAACATTTATATGACGGCGTTGATTCCAAAGCTGCATCGTAAAACCGATGAGTTCGTGTCCTTGATCTTTTAATAGAGCGGCGGCGGCTGAAGAATCTACGCCGCCGCTCATTGCTACTGCTATTTTCATCTTAAAACTCCAATTTTCCAGTATAACGATTTGGATTGAAAACTTCTATCAGAAGGAACGCGAACTTTAGTTCGCCGGTAAAATTGTAAAAATCTTTTGAAATTCCATTATTCCGACAAAATAAAACTTATGACTGGCAAACTAAAGTTCGCGTTCCGTCGCTTTACCTTTTATCTTTTACCTTTTACCTTAAAATTTATGGCAATAATCGGCATCGTCGCAATCGCGCAAAATCTTGCTATCGGTAAAGACGGAAAACTTCCGTGGCATCATTCGGCAGATTTGAAGTTTTTCAAACAAACAACTTTGAACCACGCTGTTGTAATGGGTTTTAATACTTGGAAATCAATCGGAAAACCTTTGCCGAAGCGACTTAATATCGTGCTTTCGCGCTCAAATTCGATTGAAAACCAACCGAATATTTTGCTGTTGAGAAACAAGGAAGAACTTTCGGCTTTAGCAAAATATTTGAACTGCGATTTGTTTATCATCGGCGGCGCGGAAACTTATAAAAACTTTGCGGATGTTATTGATAAATGGATTGTTACGCAAATTCCTGAAGATATTAAAGATGCTGATACTTTTATAAATTCGGATTTCTTAGATAAATTTAATCTAACGAAAACAGAAAATTTAGACGGAGATTTAAAGGTGAAATTTTATGAAAAGCTGTCCTGATTGCAACTCGCAGAAAATAATTAAAGACGCAAAAGCACTTGATCGCGGCGACAGCAACAGCAATAACGATATGAGAGTTTCGGTTGACGAAAAACCGGACGCTTTGATTTTCAAGCAGAGAAATTATTCAGATATTCGGGCGCACATTTGCGGCGATTGCGGATTTATTCAATTTTATGCGGATGATCCGAAAACGCTCTGGATGGCTTATCAAAATCGGCAAAACGATGTATGATAAACGACACAAAAACTTGCAAGGAGAAAAATCTATGATGGGCGGAAAATCTTGGGATGAATGGATCGAGGAATATTCGAAATCGCATACGCATCCGATCAATAAATTAACGCATAAGATCGGCATTCCGATGATCGCGATGTCTTTGCCTTTTTTTGTCGTAGCAATCTTCGTCAGAGGTTTTTGGCTGCTTCCGGTTTCGCTGTTTGTGATCGGCTGGATTTTGCAGTTTATCGGGCATTACTTTGAAGGCAAACCGCCCGAGTTTCTTAAAGATTACCGCTTTCTTTTCGTCGGCTTGCGCTGGTGGCTGAAAAAAATGCGCGAAGGCGAATAAATCAAAAAGGAACGCGAACTTTAGTTCGCCAGTCATAAATTTCAATTCGCTAAGACAATCAAATTCAAACAAATTTTTATAATTTTACCGGCGAACTAAAGTTCGCGTTCCGTTTTTATTACTTTGGAACACTGACCATTTCAACCGCAATAATAAATGCGCCGCTGTTGTATTCGGGCGCATTGTCATTTATTAAAAATTCAATTCTGCCGCTTTCGTCAGGCGCATTATCCCAAACTTCCGAAGCCGTAACAGGTTGAATATTCGATACTTTTCCATTTGCAAAACGCGTTCGCATAAGAAGTGCGCCGGTTTTGAATTCTTTATAAATTCGCCTTTCCTTATTTTTTTTAGTTCCTTCGGGCGAAACATTTTCCTTTACATCATCTAAATAAATTTTGCCGCGAACGCTCGTGCGAAAGGTTTCCGAAGGCACGGTCTGAATCTCCGAAAGCTGCCAATCCGCTGTTTCTGCATTAATCGTGAAAGAACCTTTTTGCGTCGGTTTTTCAGATGACGGCGGAACTATAATTTGCGGCGTTTCTTCAGGTGTTTCCTCAGGCGTTTCTTCGGGAGTTTCGCTCGGTGAAGGTTCGGGCGTGGCGGAAGGTTTTGGAGTCGGCGTTTCTTTTTTAATCGTGCGCGTCGGCGCGGGTGTCGGTTTTACTTAGACAATTTGATTTTGCGATTTCCAGTAAAAATAAAATGCCGCCGCGCCGCCAGCTAAAATCATAATGAAAATCGCCAACAATCCGCCGAAAACTGCGATGATCTTTCCGAAACTTTGAGGTTTTTGCGTGGAAATTGTCGGAACGCTCGGCTGATAACGGTTTTCGACAACCGTTTCAATTTCCGGTTCGGAACTAAATGATTCGGTAATTTGTTCAGCCGGAATCTGAGATTGAATAGTTTCAAGCGGAACAACCATTTGCGGCACGTTTTTCAACGCCGCGCCGCATTCATCACAAAAATTCATTTCGTCAGCATTTTCAGAACCGCAATTTTGACATCTTTTCATTCTATTTACGCTCCAATTAAAAAGACAAAAAACATAGCGACGTTTTGCATTTTATGATACCGCACGAAGATTTATTTACGAAAGTCTTCTTTTATTTACGAATTTTTTCGGCTAAACTTGTTCAAAGTTTTACATTTAATCAAAACTATTGAAAACAAATCTATTTTTAGCTTTAGACATCGGAACTTCGAGCGTTCGCTCGGCTCTATACGACTGCACGGCGGAAGTTTTGCCGGAAACAATGGTTAAAAACGAGCGCACTGTTGAGATAACAGAAGATGGCGGCGCGGAGATTAATGCAAACGAAGCATTCGCACAAGTCGTTCAGGCGATTGATGATGTTTTTAATAAATGCAATGCAGAAATCGGCGAAACCGAATACGTCGCCGCTTCGTGTTTCTGGCACAGTTTGATCGGGATTGACGAAAACGGCGAACCGACAACGCCCGTTTTTACTTGGGCGGAAACCCGTCCGGCGGATTTTGTGCAGAAATTGCGCGATGATCTAAGCGAAAAAGAAATTCACAACCGAACCGGAGCGCGTTTTCATTCGAGCTATTGGACGGCAAAACTTTTATGGCTTCGCAATGAAAAAAAAGAAATTTTTGAGAAAACCGCAAAATGGCTTTCGTTCTCCGATTACGTCGCGCTGAAAATTTTCGGCGAAGGAAAAACAAGTATTTCGATGGCTTCAGGAACGGGAATTTTCGATATTCGAAAAAATGTCTGGGATGAAGAACTGCTCGAATATTTGAAAATCAAGCACGAAAATCTGCCGGAAATTGTCGAAAAAGATGAAGAAACTTTTCAGTTAAATGAAGAATATTCGAAGCGTTGGGGAAAACTAAAAAATGCGAAATGGTTTCCGGCAATCGGCGACGGCGCGGCAAATAATATCGGCGCGAATTGTTTGAAAAAGGAAAAAGCCGCGCTGATGATCGGAACTTCCGGCGCGATGCGCGTCGCATTTGAAGGCGAAATTCCCGAAAAAATCCCAAGCGGACTTTGGTGTTATCGAATTGACCGCAAGCGCGTAATTATCGGCGGCGCACTCAGCGATGGCGGCGGACTTTATTATTGGCTCAAGAAAAATTTCCGCTTAAAGAAAAACGACGATAAAACCGAAGCGAAAATCGCCAAACGAATGCCCGACGGACACGGCATCACATTTCTGCCGTTTCTCGCGGGCGAACGAAGCACGGGTTATCACGAAAATGCGAGCGGCGCAGTTTTGGGGTTGAAGTCGGCGCACGACAAAATTGACATCGTGCAAGCCGCGCTCGAAGCGGTCGCGTATCGTTTCGCGGAAATTTACGATCAATTAAATGAAGTCGGAGAAATCAAGGAAATCATCGCATCCGGCGGCGCGTTACGCGAATCGCCAGTTTGGACGCAAATAATCTGCGATGTTTTCGGACAAAATATGAATCTGCCGGATACGCACGAAGCGTCTTCACGCGGCGCAATCTTGCTCGCACTCGAAACTGCCGGAAAAATCAAGGAAATCGCGGAACTTGCCACGCCGAAAGGCGAAGGATTCAGATTTAATGAAGAAAACCACAAGATTTATCAAAAAGCGCGTAAAAGGCACGAAGATTTTTATAAACTTTTAATTTCCCGAAGTAAATAAAAAAATAATTAGTATTTAACCCCGAAATTTTTGCAAAAGTAAATTTCCCGTGCGTCAAAAATCTAATGTTTTAGCTTTTTGGAGGCTTTAGATTTATGATTGCCAAACCTTGGGTATCGGAAAAAACCACAATTCATTCAACCGTCGGTCCGACATATTACAATACGGCTTTAAGTTTGGATGGCGCAAATGTTTCTAAAAATGCGCGTTTGACCATTTATCTGCGCGTTCTTATGCTGGCGAATCCTATCCAAACCGCGCTGACTTCGGAAACGCCCGATCCGGCTGATCCGACAAAAACCGTCAAGAAAAAATTTATCTTAGTTCCCGACGCAAACTCCAAAACAAATATTCGAGCGGTCGAAGTTCAGGATTGGACGACACCTTCTTTTGAATACTTTAAAGCAATGGTCAAATATCAGGCGGAAAATTTTTGGGACAATACAAAACTCTGTCTTATCCCGCCGCCTGATTACAAAGGACTTCACTTTCCCGAACAAAATCCGACGCATCAGTTAAATGTAGATTGTCATTTTGAGATCGTCTGGGCAAACGGCGTTTCCGACGCTCATATAATTCTGTGGGGAACTTTTCTTGCCGGAGCGCAGGCAACCGATAATGCAACGCTCGGAAGTTTTGCCGGTGTGGGATTCGGTTCTCTCGACACCGGAGATTTATTTCCGCGAACGATAATGAGCAACGAGATCGGGATTGCCGGACCGAATGTTCAGGTCGGTCAATCGAATGCCATCTGCCACGAATTCGGACACGCCATCGGCTTGCCGCACATCGGTATAACTTCGATGCACATACCGTGTCTGCACGGAATGGCATCTCCGGCTGGCGGAAACTTTCCGGCTTGTTATCTCGGACCGACTCAGGATGAATCGCTTAATGTAATGGGCGCGGGCGATAAAGTAAGTTCCAGAAACTCTTTGCCGTGGCTTCTTCGCGCTCCTGTTCACACTAATACACACGTTTTAGATTGGAAAGTTTCGACAAAAATTCTTTCGCCCGGAAAATTGTAATTTCAAATATTTTCAACAAACTTAAAACCCGGCATTTACGTTTTGAGTTATTCCGATTTACCGTTTACCATACCGTTATACGAACAAATTAAGGGAAGTTTTGATTTACTGTATTTTAAAACTTTCCGTGCAATTATTTCCTTTTTATCATTAAAGTTTAAACAAATGACTTTAGATAATTTTGAGCAAACGGTCGAACCGAAAATCGTCGAGCGCGGTTTCGGATATTTCCAAAGCGGCGAAGTCGTTCGGCTCGAAAAGGTCGGCGAAAACGAATTTAGCGCGTTGGTTGTCGGAACTCAAAAATACGACGTTTTCGTTAAATTAAACGGCAGAGGAATCGTCGAATACGAATGCACTTGCCCGTATGATTATGGCGACACTTGCAAACACGCGGTTGCCGTTTTCTACAAACTTCGGAAGAATGATTTTACCGATTCGGCGGAAAAACTTGGCGGACTTTTGGATAATATGCACAACGACGCTTTGCGAAGATTTGTAAATGGTTTGTTGAAAAAAGACCGCAAATTCAGACAAGAATTTCTCCGCACGTTCGACGAAGATTTTGAAGAAGACGAAGATGACGAATTCTTCGATGAGGATTATTATTGAGAAAAAGAAAACTTATGAAACATTTTTTCTTAATTCAAATTTTAATTTTATCTTTCTGCTTTATTACTTTTGCTCAGACAGAAACAGAAGATGATAATATTCCAATTTCTGATCCTGATATTCACTTCAAAATGTCTTGGGAAGATGAGAAAAAGCAACTTGGGGTTTATGCAAATGATCTTTTCAAAAACAGTGATTCCGTCGGTTTTATATTGATGAAAATTGATAATAAAACTTCTGAAAACCAACTTAAAGAACGCTTAACAAAAATAATTGAGTTTTTGACAGAAGATCGTAAAATTGACAAAAATCGTATTCATTTAGTTCTTCAAGATTTTGAACAGGAAGAAACAATGTATTGGATCGTGCGAAAATCAAAAGTTTCTGAATGCGAAAATTGCCTAGTTATTTCGACAGATGTAAAATTCAAAGAAACAGCAAAAATTTTCAACCAAAATAGGTAAATAATAAAACTATGACAACTGCGCCAATGACACAACAATCAATCGAAGAACTTTCCATTAACACGATTAGGACGCTTTCGCTCGATGCGGTTCAGAAGGCGGAATCGGGACATCCGGGTTTGCCGCTTGGAGCTGCACCGATGGCTTACGTTTTGTGGACAAAATTTTTGTGGCACAATCCGAAAAATCCGAAATGGTTTAACCGCGACCGTTTTGTTTTGTCCGCCGGACACGGTTCGATGCTGATTTATTCGCTCCTGCATCTAACGGGTTACGAATCGGTTTCGATGGACGAAATCAAGCGTTTTCGGCAATACGGTTCGACTACGCCGGGACATCCCGAAAATCATATTACGGAAGGCGTAGAAGTTACGACCGGACCTTTGGGGCAAGGTTTTGCGAACGGAATCGGAATGGCAATCGCTTCGGCGCATCTTGCCGCGACATTTAACCGCGACGATTTTTCGGTGGTTAATAATTACGTTTACGCGATCTGCTCGGACGGCGATTTGATGGAAGGCGTTTCATACGAAGCGGCTTCGCTCGCCGGACATCTCGGACTCGGAAATATCATTTATCTCTATGACGACAACGGCATCACGATTGAGGGCAGCACGGAACTTGCTTTTACCGAAGACGTGACAAAACGCTTTGAAGCTGCCGGTTGGCACGTTTCGATGGTCGAAGACGGCAACGATTTGGAAGCCATCGAAAAAGCGATTCGCGCCGCGCAGGAAGTCAATGACAAACCTTCACTGATTCGCGTCAAAACAATTATCGGCTTCGGAATGCCGAAACAAGGCACATCGAAAGCGCATTCCGACGCGCCCGGCGAAGAAGCCGTCCGGGAAACGAAACGAAACTTGGGTTGGGACGAAGACAAACAATTTTACGTTCCCGAAGAAGTTTATGGACATTTCCACGAAGCGATCAAAAACGGCGAAGAACTCGAAAAAGATTGGAATGAATTGGTCAAAGATTACGTCGAAAAATTTCCCGAAGAAGGCAAAGCATTTAAGTTGATTGCCGAAAACAAACTGCCCGAAAATTGGGAAGACGCGCTGCCAAAATTTGAAAACGTCGAATCGAAAGCGACACGCGAATACAGTGGAACGGTCATCAACGCACTTGCCGATAAAATCCCGAATCTGATCGGCGGTTCGGCGGATTTATCGCCTTCAAACAAAACCGACATCAAAGAAAGTTCGTCGCTCGAAGCGGGAAATTATCAAGGGCGAATTTTGCATTTCGGTATCCGCGAACACGCGATGGGCGCGACGATGAACGGAATGGCTCTCTACGGCAGTCTGATTCCATTCGGCGGAACATTTATGACTTTCTCTGATTATATGCGCCCCGCAATTCGTCTCGCCGCACTTTCAAACATTCAGACGATTTTCGTTTTCACGCACGATTCAATCGGACTCGGTGAAGACGGTCCGACGCATCAATCCGTCGAACATCTCGCCGCACTCCGCGCAATTCCGCAGCTTTTCGTCATTCGCCCGTGCGACGCGCACGAAACCAGCGAGGCGTGGCGCATCGCCATTGAGCGCAAACACGCGCCGACCGCACTCGCGCTTTCGCGTCAAAAAGTCGTCGTCATTGACCACGAAAAATACGCAACCGCCGAAGGCACACGAAAAGGCGCATACATTCTGGCAAAAGAATCCGGCGAAAAACCGCAACTTATCATAATCGCCACAGGCACGGAAGTCGGACTCGCGCTCGAAGCAAGAGAAAAACTCGAAGCCGAAGGCATTTCGACCAGAGTTGTTTCAATGCCCTGCACCGAACTTTTCGAAGAACAATCGCCTGAATACAAAGAAGAAGTTTTGCCAAAAGACGTAACAGCGCGTCTGGCAATCGAAGCCGGAGTTTCCCTCGGCTGGCACAAATACGTCGGACTTGATGGCGACACACTAACAGTTGACAAATTCGGCGCATCCGCCCCCGCCGAAGTCGTTTTCAAAGAATACGGTTTTACGGTCGAGAATGCGGTTGAGAAAGCGAAAAAATTGATTTGATTTTAGAACAAAGAGAGTTTCGGTAAACCGAGCTTTCCAATTATATGATTCGGAATAATCAATTGCTCTAAGGAACGCGGCTCAACTTTAATTGCGCCGCTTCCGTAAGATTTTCCGACAAATTTTAAATTTGAAATGGTATCCGGATGATTCAAAGCATCCCACAACTTTCCATTAAATTCCGGTTTGTTGCTTAAAGAATAAACGCAAAGAAAGCCTGTTAAAGGAACTAAATTTATAGAATTTTTAATAAAGCGGATATTTTGTCTTCCAAGATATGCGAATAAAAAGGTTGGCGGAATTCGACTTTCCATTCTATACCAAGGCTTTCTTTGTGATATTAAAGATTTTGCCGGTAAACCGAGTGATTCGCCTTTCAGTAAATATTTTTTAACGTCCGAAGGAAAATCCTCTATGTTTCTGCCATCAGGTGAAAATAACAGAGTCGGTCTTCCTTTTTTATCAAGTTCTCTGATAAGTTCGGAAGTTATGTTTTCAGAATCAACATCTCTGGTTCTTCCAACCGCAATCTGAAGAAATTCATTTGGAATTTTCCTTTCATTAGCTTGTTCTTTGGTCAGGAAAAAGAAATCATTTGCACCTGTGGCAATGCCACGCATTACTTTGGCAAATTGACCGAGTTCAACTCCTTCCGGGCGATTTTCGGGGGAGCGCGACAATCCTGTTCTAATTCCTTCTTTTATTGTTCTGGTAGTTATTTCGAGAGAATCTAATTTTTCCGTAAAACGAGAAGCTACAAATTTTTTAAGATCGCCTGTCCAAGGTTCTTTACATTTAACCCATTGAAAATGACTCTGCGGTTTTACATTTCTAATAAAAAAAATCAGAGCGTTTGTGTCAACATTCGGGAACGGAGTTGCTTCGGCGGCAAATGTTACTACGCATTCGAGAGAAAAATTTTGTGTTATCCACTGCCACAATTTTTTCGCAAAAATTCCTTCACAAACATCTGCGGGCATAATAAATGCTAGTCTTCCGTTTTTCTCTAATGATTGCAAAGCACGAAGGAAAAAATAGACGTGAAAACCTGCCCGACCATCAATTGAATGACCGATCAAATCTTGACTGAATTGTTTTAACAATAATTTTTTATCTTGAGTAATTCGATGGTGACGAAGATACGGCGGATTAGCAACTATCGCAGACATTTTTTGTTTCGGCGGGTTAAAAACAAAATCTGCTATTTTTACATTTTCCAAGTCTTTTGAAGATAAACCATTTTCAACAGCTTGCGTTAATACTTTAGAATCAATCTCATTACCGACTAATTTTGGAGTGTAACCTAGTTCGTTATTTAATTGTTTTGCGGTTTTATAGAAAACGCCTTCACCAACGGCGGGATCAAAAAGAATCTCACTTTTATCAAGCAAGACGTAATAAGTCATTGCTTCTGCAACCCATTCAGGTGTCCAAAATTGTCCTTTTTTTCTGAGAGTTTCTCTAGCCGCACCGGAACTCGGCAAAGATTGGTGTAAAACTTTTTTAGAATTAGTTACTGACTCTTTAGCAAATTCCATTCTTCGATTGTAGCTTGATTTATATCAATTTTGCCACCTTCAAAATAAAGATCGGCTTCAAACTTACCGCCGCTTGTTTGAGAAACGAAAGGGATAATTTCAGCGAGTTCGGTAAATTTCCCAAATTCAGTAGCTAATCCGTAAAATGTTTTGTAGATAATTTTCGAGGCTTGCCCATAATTAAATTCTTCGCCTTTAACTATTCCCGTTTCAATATATTCTCTCAATTTTGAAAAATCCAACATAAACGCCATATCGTAAAATAAATGAACAATATAAATCGGTTTTTCATAATATGATTGCCAATCAATAAGCGGCTGTAAATCTTCATCTTTTACAATTACCGTTGGTGCTGTCCAAGTTTTTATTTCACTCAAAGGCTTCAATTTTCCGGTTTTCTCAAACCAATTGCGCCCATAATGATTCATCTTCTCGCCTTGCCAAATACTTGCTTCAGACTCAATGCCAAACAATGATTTTTCAATGATTTTCTGAATATCAGATTCTAAATTGTTAGGTAAATTATCAAGAAGCGTTTGAGTTTTAGGATTTTCAGTCAGATTTTCATAAACTTCTCTTTCAAAGACTAAAAGATCAGGTCTTTTTCCAAATGACTCACGTTCTTTATGCAAATCCCAATATGCTTGTTTTTCCTTTAAATCTTTTGCAGTTGAAACTCCTGACTTTCCATAAGGAACTGCACGAAATTCACCTGAACCATTTATAGCAGATATAATGTGTTGTTCCGCCCAAAAACCGAGCGACCATTTTCCTTTGAAGTTTTCACCTCTAAATCTCGGAGTTTGAGCCATTATTTCACCTCCTCGAAATTAAAAAGTTCGCTCACAGGTAAATCAAATGCCTGAGAAATCTTTTCTAAAGTTTCAAAAGAAGGCGCATTAACACCGCGTTCCATATTGCTGACAAACTCAACCGATACGCCGAGAGTTTCCGCTAGATTTTCTTGTGTTAAATCTTTATAACGGCGTATTTTTCTTAATTTTTTTCCAAACAAATTTCTTAAATCTGCCATAAACTTAAACTGAGAGTTCAAGTTTATTAGTGAATCACTACAAAAACCACGAAGTTATACTCCGTGGTTGTATTGTTATTTCTAAAATTCTGATTTATATTTGGTTTATGAATATAAAAGAATTCTTACTCGATCAATTTACAACTTGCTACGACGAAAACGGTTGGTTTGTCGCGTTGAAAAATACTTTAAATCATTTGTCGGCGGCGGATGCGGCTTGGAAGTCGGAAAATGTTGACAATTCGATTTGGGGAATTTTGGCGCATTTGAATTTTTATAACGAGAGGTATTTGAAACGATTTAAAGACGAAACGATTGAAAAATCAGATCTGGAAAACAGCGAAACTTTTGCGGATTCAGACGAGACGACGGAAGAAGCGTGGATGCGGGAAGTTGAAAGATTTAACACGATTATGAGCGAATGGCGAAACGCGATTGAATCTGCCGATGAAAGCAAATTCGCGCAAATGGTTTCGGCGGAAAACCAAACGGCTTGGGCGGAAATCGTCGGTTTAATCAACACGCATAACTCGCATCACGGCGGGCAAATCGTCATTTTGCGGAAATTGCAATCCAGTTGGGACGCATCGAAAGGCGTTTCGTAATTTTCTGCACAAAGTTTATTTTTCGATAAAGACAGACGTATTTGTTGCACCTGTCTTTTGATTTGTAAATCTTTCGCTTGAAGTTTTTTAAACCTCATTTCAATTCTTCGATAATTGATTCGCCCGCCGAAAGATCTCCGCTCGTCCATTGCCATTTTTCATAAATCCGAATTCTACCGTCAGCCAAGATTTCCGGCGTAGAAAAACATTTCCCCGTCATCAGTTCCCCTGCTTTATTTAAATGTTGGTAACACATTTCGAGCGTGGAATTTTCCAAAACTTTTGCGATCAAATTTCCAAAAACAATTTCGCCGCCCACATATTCTGCCCAAGCAAAATTGCCTTTTTGATGATATTGAAAAACAGTTTCGTTAGAAACTTCGCCGGTTTTGGAATTTTCAATTGAAGCGAATTTTTTATTGTCGTAATTGATTTTATTCATTTTCTTGAAACCATTTAGCAGTTTTCGGCGCGAGTTTTGGGTTTTTGCGTAAATCTTTTTTTAATCTTTCCAAATCTCCGGGCAGATCAACGTCATACCATTTCGACAAAAACGATAATTTCAGACCGCATTTTCTGATGTTTTCAGCAGTTTGATTAAAAGTTTCGGGCGAACTCCATTCGACGTTTTCAAAGATTTCTTTTCTCCTCCTTTTTAATGCAATCAAATAATATCCGCCGTCTTCCGATTCGCCTAAAACCGCATCGGAATTTTCTAAAAACTTAAATGCTTTTTCAATAAACTTTTGGGGGAAAGTCGGGCTGTCCGTGCCGATCATTACGGCTGAATCTATTTTTTGTTCAAACGCGAAATTGAAAGCATTGAACATTTTTTCGCCTAAATCTGCGCCTTTTTGCGGGACAAAGATAATTTTATGTTGAGAAAACTCATCAAAAAAGCCAAGTCGCTCAGATGGCGAATATGCTATTATCAACTGATTTTGCAAGCTTGCAGCCTTCTCTATCGTGTCGCGCAATAGACAATCGGCAAATTCGGCGCATTCTTCCGCGTTCAAAAAGGGTTGAAGACGCGTTTTCACCTTTCCTGCTTCGGGAACTTTTGCCATTATGATAATTGCTTTTTTCATTTTTGGAATAAATTAGCTTATTCTTAACATTCTTAGTAAAACCTTTTTCGAGGAGAAATTACAAACAATTATGCCATACGATTTTGACGTAGAAAGCGCGGTCAGGGAAAGATACGGCGCGGCATCAAACTCGAAAGAAGAAGCACTTTGCTGCCCGGTTGAATACGATCCGCAGTTTTTGAAGATTTTGCCCTCCGAAATCATCGAACGCGATTACGGGTGCGGCGATCCTTCGGCGTTTGTGAAAACGGGCGAAACGGTGTTGGATTTAGGTTCGGGCGGCGGGAAGATTTGTTATATCGCATCGCAAATTGTCGGGGCGGAAGGCAAAGTTATCGGCGTTGATACGAATACGGAAATGCTGGCGTTGGCGAATAAATACCGCGATGAATTGGCGGAAAAGATCGGTTACGGCAACACGGAATTTCGTTACGGGAAAATTCAGGATTTAAAACTCGATTTGAGTTTGGTTGATGAATATCTGCAACAAAATCCGATAAAAACGGCGGACGATTTTTTTGCGTATGAATCTTTTGTCACAAAATCGAAAGCCGAAAAACCTTTGATCGAAGACAATTCAATTGATGTTATTTTGTCGAATTGCGTTTTGAATCTAGTCAAACCCGAATTAAAGTCGCAAATGTTTGCGGAAATGTTTCGCGTCTTAAAACGCGGTGGACGAGTGGCGATTTCGGACATTGTTTCCGATGAAGACGTTCCCGAACATCTGCAAAATGACGCGGAACTTTGGTCGGGCTGTATTTCGGGCGCGTTTCGTGAAGATGCCTTTGTTGAGGCATTTGAAAACGCTGGATTTTACGGAATGGAAATTGTCAAACGCGACGAA
>JBBSAX010000080.1:0-20144 GCA_038251885.1 Pyrinomonadales bacterium
AACTTCAAGTATCAATACGATTTTCTTGGATTTTTTTCGGTTTGATTTTCCATATTAATTGCCGGGAGCGCGGGCATCCTGCCTGCGTGTTTCAACATTAAGCGGCATTTGTTTTTCTTTGAGATTCTCTCGGGTGCGTCATTTATACGCAGGCAGGATGCCCGCGCTCCCGACTAATTAAGAAGCATAATCTTACCTTCGCCGGTAACGACCGTTTCGCCATTTTGATTTGTGCAGACGGTTTCAATCGTGACAATCGGTTTATCTTCGCGGATGTTGGTGATGGTCGCTGTTGCCGTTACTGTGTCATCAATAAAAACGGGCGCGATAAATTTCATCGTCTGCGAAAGATAGACGACTTTGCGCTCTTTGAATTCGTAGCCGAGAACAGCGGAAATCAATGCGCCGGAAATCATTCCGTGCGCGATGCGTTTTTTAAATTGCGTTTTTGCCGCAAATTCTTCGTCCAGATGAATCGGGTTGTAATCGCCGGAAAGTTCGGCAAATGCACGAACGACCGCATCGGTTATTTGTTTGGTGGTGGAGAATTTATCTCCGATTTTTAAATCCATAGTTTTTATATTTGCCCACGAAACACACGAAAAATACGAAATTTTTTTTCTGACCTATTTTCGTTTAATTCGTGTGTTTCGTGGGCAGTAATTATTTTCCCAAAAATTCCAAAACCTTCTTATTAAAATCTAACGCTTTTTCAACTTGCGGAACGTGACCGCAATTGTCGAAAACTACGAGTTCTGAATTCGCAATTCCTTTGTTAAATTTTTCGGCATCAGTGACCGGAATCAAACCGTCCTGTTTTCCCCAAATAATCAGCGTCGGCTTTTTGATTTCGCCCAGACGCGAATCGAGAAAATCCTCTTTGCGTTTGATTGATTCGATCAGAGCGTTGATCGTGTAACCGTCATTAGTTACAACTCTCTGCGTCATAAATTGGTCAACTAATGCTTCATTATTTTGAAACGCGGGCGTGGCAAAGATCAGTTTCAAATTGTCGCGAATCTCGTCGCGTGTCGAATTATTCAATTGATAAATCTGATCGAAATCAACAATTTTCGGCGCAAGTCCGGCGGCATCGGCAAGCACAATTTTTTCAACGCGATTCGGATATTTGATCGCCATCAAACCTGCAACCCAACCGCCCATTGAATTGCCGACTAAGTGAGCTTTTTCGATCTTCAATTCCGCCATAAATTTGTCGAGAAAATCCGTATAAGTTCCGACGCGGTATTTTAAAAACGGTTTGTCGGATTTGCCGAAACCGATTTGATCGGGCGCGATGACGTGATAATTTGCCGCCAATGCCGGAATATTAAACTGCCAACTTTCAGCCTGTGCGCCGAGTCCGTGTAATAAAATCACAGTCGGTTTTGCCGCATCACCCGCTTCGAGATAACGAATCTTCGCACCGAAAACCGTGACAGTTTTTTCCTGCGGCGCAGTTTGCGCGAACAAAGAAAAAGCGAAAATTAAAATAAACAATTTTGCAATAATAATTTTTTTCATAGTTTCTCAAATTTCCTTTGCGTTCTTTGCGACCTTTGCGGTTAAATCAATTCTCTAACCGCAAAGGTCGCAAAGAACGCAAAGTTTTCAATATAAATTTTCAATTTCTTTCTGAAATCTTTCGCTCACGATATTTCGTTTCAATTTCATCGTAGGCGTAACTTCGTCCATTTCAGCCGAAAAATCTCGTTCTAAAATCATAAACTTTTTGATCTGTTCGGGCGATGAAAGTTTTGCGTTCGCTTTTGAAACCGTTTCGTTGATCGAATCAAAAATCTGAGTATTTCGCGTTAAATCAACAAAATTTTCAAACTCAATTTTATTCATTCGCGCAAATGCTTCGGCTTCCGCTTGATTCAAAGTAACCAGCGCAACACAGTAACTTTTGCCGTCGCCATATAGGAAACATTGCGAAACGAGATGATTTTCCTTGACGAGATTTTCCGTCAAAGCGGGCGCGACATTTTTGCCGCTTGAAAGCACAATGATTTCTTTTTTGCGCCCCGTAATTTTCAAAAATCCGTCCGCGTCCAATTCTCCTAAATCGCCAGTTTTCAGCCAACCGTCTTCGTTAAACATTTCGGCAGTTTTCTCCGCGTCTTTGTAATAGCCGGAAAACATCATCGGACTTTTAACGAGAATTTCGCCGTCCGTCGCAATGCGGACTTCGCACATTGGCATCGGTTTTCCGACCGTTCCGAATTTCAAGTTTTCTACTGTATTAAATGCGACGCAGATATTTTCCGTCAAACCGTAAGCCTGCAAGATCGGCAAATTTCTGTCGGCGAAAAACTGCGCGATCTCATTAGGCAAAGGCGCACCGCCCGAAGTTAAAAGTCTGACATTTCCGCCGAAAGCATCTTTGAAATTCTGCTTGCTCGCATCTTTCCCAAATTCCGAAACGACCTTTGCATAAATCTTCTCGAAAAATCTCGGCAACGACGCAAAAACCGTCGGTCGAACTTCAAACATATAAGCGTAGAGTTTCGACAAATCATCAACAAAATACGCGCTTGTGCCATTGTAAAGACGGTTGTAAATTCCCGAAATCCTTTCCGCAACGTGGCAAGCCGGAAGATACGAAAGCGTAATGTCGTCGTGAGAAATCGGCACAGATCGTTTTAATGATTCAACCGAATTCAAAATATACTGATGCGACAACATCGCGCCTTTCGGCTTGCCTGTCGTACCGGAAGTGTAAACCATTATCGCAATGTCTTCCGGTTTTGCACTTGAGCCGATTTCTTCGATTTTAGGCAAAAACTCGTCGCAATTTTGTCTTCCCAATTCGAGAAAATCATCATAAGAAATCACATTTACGTTTAGCGGCGGGCTTGCCCGTTCATCGAGTTTGACGGGCAAGCCCGCCGCTGAACGCTCAAGCGCAATAATTTGTTTCACCTTCGGGAAATCAATCTGCAAAATTTTTCCCAGTTGAATGTTTGAATCAACAAAAACAAATTCCGCGTCCGAATGATTGATAATATATTCGCATTGTTCCGGCGAACTCGTCGGATAAATCCCGACACCAACGCCGCCCGCCGCAATCGTCGCAATATCTGCAATCGTCCATTCGGGAACATTTCCCGCAAGAACTGCGACTGACGCGCCTTTCGTCAAACCTTTTGCAAGTAAAGCGCAAGCGAAAATGTGAACTGCTTCTTCAAAATCTTCCCAATTCTGCGATTTCCAAGAGTCATTTTCCCGCGAATGAAAAATCGCTTCGCTGCGATATTTGGCGGTTTGTTCTCGGAATAATTGGTAAATATTTTGAAACTTCATAAAAGTCGGGAGCGCAGGCATCCTGCCTGCGTGTAAAAAAAAGAAACTTCTCTATTTCAAAGAAACTCGCAGGCAGGATGCCTGCGCCCCCATTTTATCTTCTAAATGCGCTGCTAAATTTCCAATTTCGATAATCTTCACAAAGTCCGGCTTTGACCGGATTGTTTTCGATATAATCAACAGTTTTTATAAAATGCTCGTAATTTCTGATATACCTGTCAAAAGATTCTTTTTGCCAAAACTCGCCTGTTCTGTGCAAAATTTTATTTGCACGATTTGCCGTGAACGATTTTATCGAGTGTGTAATCTCAGCGAGCGAAAAATTTTCTAAAGGGACTGCCAAAAAATGTATGTGATTTGGCATTATTACCCACGCGATCAATTTATATTTTTTATCGGCGTGAAATTTCAACGCGTCAGCCACCATTTGCGCGACTTCTTCATTTTTCAAAAAGCTCTCGCCATAACCTTGATCCAAAAACTTTTCGATCTGTTTCCGCGTTTCAAATTCAATATATTCGACTCCTTTACGTTCGAGTTCGTGTTTAAATCTTTGCAGAACTTTCTGTGGCAACGCGTCAAAGATTCTGGCAGTAATAAACTGCGGGATTTGTCCGCCGTCAAAATGCGGCAGATAACCTCTCGAATACCAACCTTTGGGACGCTTTTCCATATTCAATAGCAATAGCTGGGAGCGCGGGCATCTTGCCTGCGAGTTTTTGCTTATAATATCATTATCATTAAAACAATTTTTAGCGCGACTTTGACACGCAGGCAGGATGCCTGCGCTCCCGACTTAATAACGAAAAACCATCGCTGCCATATTTATTCCGCCGCCGGACGCGCAGAAAACTACGATGTCGCCGCGTTTTAATTTTCCGTTACAAAGCGCGTCGTGCAAAACCATCGGGATGCACGCCGAACCCGTGTAGCCCCATTTGTCCATAATCGTGTGCGTTTTTTCAAACGGCTGATTTAATGCGCTCATCACTTCTCTGATCGTCGAAAGATTGACTTGCGTGAACAAAAATAAATCAACATCTTCGAGCGTCAGTTCGATGCGGTTCAATAATTCTTTGACGATTCTCTGCCAGCCTTCAAAATTGATTTCCGGCGGTGTGCGTTTGGCGAAACGGACTTTGTTGTAATAGCCGTTTTCCAAAACTTCCGCCGTGATCGGCATTTTCGAGCCACCCGCGAAGATGCCGAGAAAATCATTGTATTCACCCATTGCTTCGAGCTTTGAAGCGAGAACGCCGACATTTTCATTTTCTGTTGATTGCAAAACAAACGCGCCCGCACCGTCGGCGAAAATCGTCGCGGTTTTCTTTTCCGTCCAATCAAGAAACTTCGTCATCGCGTAAACTCCGACGACCAGAATATTTTTATAATTTTTGTCGGCGATAATATATTTGCAAGCCGTATCAAATGCCGTAACGAATCCGGCACACGCGGCATTTATGTCAAATGTTCCCGCATTTTTCGCGCCGATGCGATGCTGAACGACGACCGAAGTTCCCGGCGAAAGATATTCCGGTGTGTCGGTCGCCACGATTATTAAATCTAAATCTTCCGCCGAAATTCCCGCGTCTTTCAAAGCACTTTCTGCCGCTCTTGTTGCAATGTCCGCCGTGCTTTCGTCTTCAGCCAAAACTCGACGTTCTTTGATTCCGAGATTGTTTTCGACAAATTCGTTGATATTCTCGCCGAGCATTTCGCTCAAATCCTGATTAGTTACTATTTTATCAGGAACTGAAATTCCTGTTCCGATAATTTTTGCGTTTCGCATGTTAGGTCAGAACCATCAGCGGTAGCGGATGGTTTAAGTTTATTAATTAAAATCCCAAAATTTCATGTTAAACCGCCCGCTCACGCAGGCGGTTCTGACAAAAATTCCTTTACCGCTTGATTAAATTCGTCCGCGTTTTCGATAAAAAACAGATGACTGCCATTTTCGATTATTTCAAGTCTTGCATTTGGAATCTTTTCAGCCAAATTTACTGAATTTTCCATCGGAACAACCGAATCATTATCGCCGGTAATTACTAAAGTTTCATTTTGAATTTCATTTAATTTTTCGCTCGAATCGAAGGTAAAAGCGACGTTTAATTGCGCCATATAAACTGCATCCGAGACAACCGATTGTTCGCGCATTCGGCAAACATTTTCTACTTCGTCAGCGTGTTGTTCGTTAAATTCATTTGTAAAAGCCGGACGAATAAATTTTCGTATGCTTTCTCCGACCGATAAATTCGGATCGGGCGTAAATGAACGCAAAATTTCGATGTCAGGTTTGACGTGTTTTTTTCCGCCTGCGGTCGTGCAGGCTAAAATTAGTTTATTGATTCTTTCAGGAAAACACAGTGCAAATTCCTGTGCGACAAAACCACCGAAACTCGCGCCTAAAACATTTACTTTTTCAGTTTTCAACTCATCCAAAATGCGTAAAACATCCTCTACAAAGTTCTTCATTAAAAGATTTTGTAAATCTTCATCCGAAGCTTTAGAATTTCCGATTCCGCGCGGGTCGAATGTGATTACCTGAAATTCTTTCGACAAATCTTCGATCTGCCGAAACCAAGTCCACGCACCGGAAGCAAATCCGGGAATCAAAATTATCGGCTCGCCTTCTCCGTGAGTTTTGTAAAATAAGTTCATAGTTTCTTATAAACCAAAGCGCAAGCGGCTTATCAAATGCTTTTTTCTGTATCGCGCGCTTGCGCTCCGATCAACTTAGAAATTCAACTTAAATCCGAATTGAATTACGCGCGGTCCGGTTGATGCACTCGTGATCTGTCCGAAATTTCCGAGCGCGATGTTATTTACGGGATTTGCGTAATTTACCCAGTTGAAAACATTGAACAACTCCATACGAACTTCGCCGCGAATTCTTTCGGTGAACGGGATAAATTTGATTATCGAAAAATCAATGTTTTTCTGTCCCGGTCCGGTTAAAAAGTTGCGCGGCGTGTTGCCGAAAGGCGCGTTCGGATCGAATGTCGGGTTGTTGACAACACCGACGCTTGTTCCATTTAAAAGTGGACGCGATGTAACAAATGCGCCTTGCGTGAAATATCCGTTCAAACGGTCGGCAACATCGCCACTCGTGTAGATATTTCCGCCAAAAGCCGCATTGTAATTGGCGCGGCTGATGACTGCATTGCCCGGATTATCAATTACCGAAAAGGGCAAACCTGTCTGGAAAACTGCGATTCCGGCAATCTGCCAGTTGTTCAAAAGATATTTGGCAAATTTAGAATCGGATTCGTATTTCGGCAGATCGTAAACGCCGCTGACAACGAATCTTTGTTCGCGGTTAAAATCCGAACGCCCGTAATTTGTGCGCCAATCGAATTGATCGCCCGGAACATTTGTTAATTCGTTAAGTCCCGAACCCGAATAATAATCGAACGAACGTCCGTAAGTATATGCGCCTAAAAGCTGCAAACCTTGCGAAAAGCGTTTGGTTAAGCTGACTTGAAGCGAGTTGTAATTCGAGTTTGAAGTCGTTTGAACCTGCTGAACACCGCCCGTTACATTTTTGTTTGTTGAAATGATGCTTCCGGCGGCGAGCGGCGGCGCAAAGCTGTTTGTCGAGCGGTTGTAAACCGGTTGGTTAAGCGTAATTATCTGCAAAAGATGTGTTCCTTTATTGCCGACATAGCCGACTTCCAGAACCGTATTTTTCGCAAATTCCCATTGTGCGCCGAGATTATATTGCTGAACATAAGGCGTTTCGAGATTCGGATCAACGAAAACTCCGCTGACCGGAAAGCCTACAAATGGCGCGATCGGACCAAGCGGCGAAGGAATCGTCGCGGCGGTCGGGAAAGCCGAAGGTTGCGGAATAGGCACGAACGGATCGGCGAATGTTCGCAGAAGTCCGGGCAAACCGATTCCTAAACCGAGATATGGAAAATTGAAAAGTTGCGTGTTCGCAAAGCGCGTCGAAATGCGGTCGTAATAGATTCCGTAACCGCCGCGAACGACGATTTTTCCGGCTTCATCTACGCGATATGCAAAACCAATGCGCGGCGAAAAATTGTTTTTATCGGTCGGCACGAGAGTTTTTTCAACCGTCGGAACTCCGGCGAGTTGTCCACCTGCCGCTTGCACCAAACCGTTAGGCGGCGGCGCGGGATTTGCCGTCGTGCCGATTCTCAATTGATCGGGCAAAAAGTTGACCAGTCTGCCTTGTGCTTCAACCGGAAGACCGTAAAAATCGTAGCGCAAACCGACATTCAAAGTTAAACGGTCGCTCAATTTATAATCGTCCTGGACGAACGTGCTGAAATCTTTAACCTTGAATGAACGGTCGAAAACGCCTGAGCCAATGATCGAAGTTCCTGTTCCGGTCAGGAAATTATTGAAACTAGAGAAGATAACTTGTCCGCGTGAAAACGAATTGAAAAAGAATTTGACGGTCGAATAACGAAATTCGCCGCCGACTCGGATGCGGTGTTTTCCACTGACGATTGAAACTGTGTCCTGCAAATTATAGCCGTTTATCCGCGAAGATTGATCGGCTAAAACGGATGAACCGAACGCGAAATTTGCGTCTAAACCCGCAATCGTCAAAGTCGGTGCGCCGGGAAAAAGATTTTGCAGAGGGCTTGTAATTCCGAGTTGCGCCGCCGTAAAAGGTTCTTGCGGAACACTCGTGACAAGCAGACGGTTAAAGCCGAAACGCGCCTGATTGCTGATGTTTGAATTGACGATGTATATGTCCGTAAATGAAAGAAGCGTCTGTTTGATCGAAAGATCGCCCCCGAAACCGGGAAGTTGCGATGAACCGTTGCCGAGTCCGGCAAAGTTGTAATTAGCCTGCGTCGTCGGATTATCTGCGAAAAAAATCTTGCTGGAAAATGTGTGATTGTCAGCAATATTTACATCGGCGTTGGCGTTAAATTGATTTTCGGTAAAACGCGAAAGTCCTGTAAGCGGTGTCGAAATCGGACAGCGATTGACGTTGCCTCCGAGAAAGGCGAGCGGACAATTTGCAGAGGCAGTTGTTGCGCCGGACGAAGGAATCGCAAAACTTCCGTCAGGCAGACGCGCATTCAAAATCGTCAGCGAAACCGGATTGACCGCCGCCACGCCGAATGTCGCCGCAAGTTGCGCGGCAGTTCGGTTTGAGTTGGTTAAACCAAGCGGAATTGAGGGAAATGTCAAACTATTTGATAAAGAAAGTCCGTTGCGTTCGCGTGTTCCTTGATATGAACCGAAGAAAAACGCGCGGTCTTTAACGATCGGACCGCCGAGCGTAATTCCATATTGGTTGCGTGTTAAAACCGGACGCTCGATTCCGCGTGCTTTGATAAACGGTTCGTTGGCGTTCAGATTTTTGTCGCGCAAGAAATAATAGATATTTCCGCGAAAATCATTTGAGCCGCTGCGCGTTACGGCTTCGACGTTTCCGCCCGCATTTCTGCCGTTCGAAGCGTCATAAAGTGAAGTTTGCACGATAAATTCTTGAATCGAATCGCTCGCCGGAACTGCAATATTCGGTGTCGAATTCGTGCCGATGGAATTGGCATCAACGCCGTTGATCTTCACGCTGTTTGAAGTCGTTCGTTGTCCATTGACCGTAATGGTCGAATCGCCGCGACCGAGTTCCGTATTATTTGAAACCGAAGACTGCGCTCCGGCTTGAAGCGTCAAAAGCTGTTGGAAATTTCGCGTCGGCAAGGGAAGTTGACGAATCGTTTCTCCTTCGACGACGCGCCCCGTTTGCGAAGTTTCATTCTGCAAAACCGGAGTTTCCGCCGAAACGATCACCGGATCAATGCTCATTCCGGTAATTGGAAGCTCAATATTAACATTTGTCGTTTGTGTAATATTTACGATTGCCTCAACTCCGGTTTCCCGAAATCCCGAAGCTGTTGCAGAAACACGATAGCGTCCGGGCGGCAAAAGTTGAAAAGCGTAAACGCCATCGTTGCCCGTCGTAATCGAACGCGAAAAATTAGTGTCTAAACTTCGCGCCGTAACATTTGCGCCCTGCACGACCGCGCCGTTCGGGTCTGTAACTGTGCCGGAAATTTGTCCGGTTGTTCCTTGTGCGTAAACTGCATTTGTAAAAGCCGCAAAGCTAAATATTAAAACTGCAAAAATGATTTTCATACGATTCATAAACAAAACTCCTTTTCAATAAAAATGAACGTCCGTTTTTTATCTTTGTAAACTAAAAGAGGCAATTCTTAAAAATGTGAAATTACCTTTTTTAATGGTGAATTATGGATTATAAATGGTTAATTATTTTCTTAATTAAAAATTCATCATTCACAATTCACCATTAAATTACCGTTTTCTTAAATTCCGCTAACTTTGATTCGCTCAAAATTCCGTAAGCGAAGATTTTTGTAATCGAATTTAACGCCTGTTCGTCTGTTAAATTCAAATGCTGATTGCCACCGAAGAGTTTTTCGACCAGAAAATAATTAAAAAACTGCATATACGCAGCAGTGAAAACCGAAGCCGGTTCTACGCCTGTTCGAAGATCTCCGCGAATGAGAGCTTCTTCAAATTTTTCGCCAAAAACTCTCTGAAATCTATCGGTTAGCCCATCAAACATCTTGCGGAAATGGCGGTTTTGAAATTCCAAAACGTCTATATACATCAAAAGCCAAAAATCGGAATGCTGATTGACCATATCGCCGAGCATTTCTCCCAGTTTTCGCAAATTTGCGGGTTCGAGAGGTTCGTCAATTTCTGCGAAAATCCCGCGCAGTTTGTCGTCAATTAGGGTTAAATAGCTGTTTATAATAGATTCAAAGATCGCTTCTTTGGTCGCATAATAATTGTATAAATTGCCGAGCGAAACTTCGGCGGTTTTGGCAATATCGCGCATCGAAGTCGCGTGAAAACCCTGTTTGATAAAAAGCTCACGGGCAGCATCTTCAATCGTGGTTTTCCTTAAATGTATTGCATTTTCACTTAGTTTCGGCATTTATAAAAAACAATCGTTCGTCTTTTTTTACTTTTTCTCGAAGGCTTTTGTCAAGTCAAATTTTAATAATTAAAAAGCAAAAGAACCGTAAATTTCCTAAAACATTCGATGTTTGTTTATTATAGAACAAATAAAATAAAAATACTTTTTCTACCAAATCGCCAGAAAAGACAAATTGAGCTAAAGTAACAAAATGAAAGTTGGAGAAAATGCGCCGGATTTTACGTTGAAAGACGGAGCGGGAAATGATTGGACTTTGTCGGAACAGCGCGGAAAAATCGTTGTTTTACTTTTTTATCCGGGCGATAACACGCCCGTTTGCACTCAGCAACTTTGTTCGGTGCGTGATAATTGGGCTGATTATGCGGCAACGGGCGCGGAAGTAGTCGGGATTTCGACGGATTCGGTGGAATCGCATAAGAGTTACGCTGAAAAATATGAATTGCCTCTGACTTTGCTGGCAGATGAGAAAGGCAAAGTCGTTAAAGAATACGAAGTTGCCTCGTGGATTCCGGGTCGCGCGGCGCGTGCCGTCGTTGTAATTGATAAAAACGGGATAATTCGGCATCATAAAACTCAGGCTTTGAGCGTCTTTCGTCCGGGCGACGATGAAGTTTTAGCGGCAATCGAGGAAGCAAAAGATAGTGAGCGGTAAGCAGTTAGCAGTTAGCAGTTAAAACAAACTTCTGCTTACTACTTACTGCTTACCATTTTGAAACTGAACTTACAAAATACACGAATATCAAGAGGAGAAATAACAATGGCTTTATTTGGAAATGATAAATTTAAATGCGCCCGTTGCGGGCGGAGTAATGAACCGATCGGTTATGCGCCGGTTCCGACCGAATTAGGACAAAAAGTTGGTGCTGAATGCTGCAAAAATTGTTGGGCGGAATGGCTTGAAAAACAAAAACAACTTATCAATCATTTTGGTCTGGATGTTTCAAATCCTGACACGCACGAGTATCTTTTTGACCAGATGAAACTTTTCTTTTTCGATGACGGCAGCGAACTTGCTCAAATTGATGAAACAAAAGAGGGAACAATCGAATGGTAAATCGGTATTGTTAAAATATGAAGAGTTTACAGTTGAAAATAATTTTAGGTTTGATCTTTATTCTAAGCGGCACGACTCCGCTTTTTTCTTTTCAAATGACTGATACAAAACAACAGCCGAAAGTTCGCGCACCGGAATTGACGGGCGGCAAAGGCTGGCTCAATACTGATAAACCGATCACGCTCGCCGGTCTGAAAGGCAAAATGGTTTTGCTTGATTTCTGGACTTACGGTTGTATCAACTGTATTCATATTATTCCCGATCTGGAAAAATTAGAGTCGAGATATGACAAAAACTTGGTGGTCATCGGCGTTCACTCAGCCAAATTCGAAAACGAAAAAGATACGGAAAATATCCGCAAAATAATCTTGCGCTACGGCATCAAACATCCGGTCGTCAATGATGCCGATTTCAAAATTTGGGAAGCCTACACGATAAAAGCATGGCCTGGTTTAGTCCTTATTGATCCCGATGGTTATGTGATCGGAACTTGGTTTGGCGAAGGACAGTTTAGTCAAATTGACGAACTTATCGGCAAAACGGTTGAAGAATTTCGCAAAAAGGGAAATCTCAACGAAGAATCGCTCGAATTTGCTTTGGAACGCGCAAAAGTCGGCGATTTGCCGCTTGCCTTTCCGGGAAAAGTTTTGGCAGATTCGAAATCAAAACGGCTTTTTATCGCAGATTCCAATCATAATCGAATTGTTGTCACGGATTTTGCCGGAAAATTAATTGAAACTGTCGGCAACGGAGAAGCGAAATTCAAGGACGGCGATTTTACAAATGCGAGTTTTAACAAACCGCAAGGAATGGCTCTAAGCGGCGATTTTCTTTATGTTTCAGATACGGAAAATCATTCTATTCGGCGCGTAAATTTTAAAAATAAAAAGGTTGAAACAATTGCCGGAACGGGAAGTTTGAACGATTTTAACGGTACGGGCGGCGATGGCTTGAAAACTTCGCTTCGTTCGCCTTGGGATTTGTCGCTTGTCGGCAAAAATCTTTATGTGGCGATGGCTGGTTCGCACCAGATTTGGTTGATGAATCTGGAAAAAAATACAATCGAACCTTACGCCGGAACACAAGCCGAAGCGCGTGTGGACGGCGACATCAAAGAAGCGGCGTTTTCTCAGCCTTCAGGAATAGTTACAAACGGAAAAGAACTTTTTGTCGCTGACAGCGAAGCCAATATTATCCGCGAAATTAATTTTCAAAAAGCGACGGTCGAAACGCTTGTCGGCGGAGATTTGTTTGATTTCGGCGACATTGACGGCGAAGGTGATGATGTGAAATTACAACATCCGTTGGGAATCGAAATTTATGACGGAAAAGTTTTGATCGCAGATACTTACAATCACAAAATTAAAATTCTCGATCCCGAAAAACGCACGGTTAAAACATTTCTTGGCACGGGAAAATCAGGTCAGACGGACGGAAAAAGCGCGACATTTTACGAACCCGGCGGAATTTCAGTCGCGGACGGAAAACTTTTCGTCGCCGACACGAATAATCAAGCGATTCGCGTTGTTGATTTGAAAACAAAGGAAACTTCAACGCTGAAAATCGAAGGTTTAACGCCGCCGGTTGAAATGAAAGAAACTGTGAGCGGTTCGTCGCCGAATACAAAAACCTTTAAAGTGGAAACGCAGGAAATTGCGGCGAACGCAAAAAGTTCTCTGATTTTCAACGTCAAATTGCCTGAAGGATTTCACTTAAACCCGAACGCGCCGCAGAGATATGACGTTTCATTTGATAACGGCGAGAGTGTAAAAATCGAAAACTCGCGTCAGAAATTCAAAGAACTTCCGCTTGTCGTTCCCTTTCAAACCGTAAAAACGGGCGAAGCGAAAATTACGGCAAATCTGACGATTTATTATTGCCGCGAAGACAACACGGGCGTTTGCTTAATTAAAACGCTTTCGTGGACTATTCCTGTAAAAATCGTCAATGATAAAAAGTTAAATAAGATCGAGTTATCTGCAAAGGTCGAGTAGAAAAATGCCGGGAGCGCAGGTTGCCAACCTGCATCGTCGCACCAGCGGCGAAACGGCGTTTGAAATCAATTCGAGTTTATTGCAATCAAAGGCTCTTTCGCGCTATTGCGCTTATGCAGGTTGGCAACCTGCGCTCCCGGCTTAAAATTCTTTCGTTCTCGAAAAACTCCTGTTTATATTCTAAAAACTGCCGTTTGCTAAGATAATATTGATTTTTACAAACCCTAATCGTTAGTATCTTAGAAAATGTATTCGCTAAACACGGCATCTCTTATCAATCTTCTCGGCTTCGCAGTCGGAGTTGCGCTTTATGCGTTGCTTTTCGTAATGGTTTTGCGGCACAGACGGAAAGATACGAAAATTGATTTGCTTCTTCTCTTAACTGCAATTCTTGGAGTTTCGTGGAATACCGGCGAACTTTTTTCCTCTGTTTGGCAGGATTTTACCGGAAAACCTTTTTCGCCGATGATCGTGGCTTTTTATTTTTCGGCACTCGGTTTTTTACCTTCGGTCGTTGTTAACTCGGCAGAAAATGAAAAAAAAGATTCGCGCATTTTGACGATTGCGGCTTACGGTTTAAGCACATTTGCAGCTTTGCTTCATTTTCAATCGGCAATTTTTTACAGTATTGCGCCTTCAAATCTTGCCCTGCAAATTTTAACTTTCGGCTCGATTGCTTTAATTATCGGCTTGCTGATTTTTAATTTCCGGCAAAAACTCGAAAACAAAACAGTTTGGATTTTTGCGCTGATGATTTTCGCGGCTTCGGCTTTGCATCTCAGCACGAAAACCGAAGAAAGCGCGTGGTATATCGAACTTCTCGCGCATCAATCTTCTTTGCCGCTTGTTCTGGCGATTCTTTTTCAGGATTATCGTTTCGCCTTCGCAGACCTTTTTTTGAAACGCGCTTTGTCTTTACTTTTGCTGGCTTTAACGGCTTTTTCGCTTTACATTTTCGTCGCGCAACCACTTCAATCTTTGCACACGACGCATCAGGAAAATGACGCGTTTTCGACGGGAATTCTGCTTCTTTTATGGATTGCCACCGCACTTTTTTACCCGCTTTTGCACAAATTTTCGGTTTGGCTCGTTGATAAAGTTCTCTTAAACCGCGTCAGTTATGAAACTTTACAGAACGAAATCGCCCGAAATCTCGAAAAAAATGAAACGATTGATGTTGTTTTAGATAATGTTCGCCAAAATTTAGCCGATGCGCTGACAGCACGAAAATCGGCGTGGAACGAAGTTTATGAAACTCAAACCGAGGCGAATTTGCCGAACATTAATTATTCAACACAAGCGGCGGAAATTTTCGTGCCGACGAATGAATCGCCGTTTTATAAAATTTCGCTGAAAAATTTTGCGGGCGGAAGAAGACTTTTATCCGATGAAATCTCGATGCTGGAAGCCGTTTCTCTCCTAACAGCGCGGAAAATTGATGCTTTGCGCGTAACGCACGAGCGTTGCGAACAGGAAATCCGCGAAAAAGAATTTGCGAAACTGGCGAGTGAAGCTCAATTAACTGCGTTGCGTTCGCAGATCAATCCGCATTTTTTATTCAACGCGCTGACGACGATCGGTTATTTAATTCAAACCGCGCCGGACAGAGCTTTTGAAACTTTAATGCGTCTGACGCAGCTTTTGCGCCGCGTTTTGAAAACTGCCGATGAATTTTGCACTCTGAACGAAGAAATTATTTTGATAGAAAATTATTTAGACATCGAACGCGCGAGATTTGAGGATCGTTTGAAGGTGGAAATAAATGTGCCGCAGGAATTGCGAAAACAGAAAATTCCATCATTAATTTTGCAGCCTTTGGTCGAAAATTCGATCAAACACGCAATCTCCGCAAACAAAAACGGCGGAACGGTGAAAATTTTTGCAAAATTAGAATTTGAAGAATCGCAAGAACTCTTGGTTCTGCAAGTTTCCGATACCGGCGCGGGCGAAAAAGCGCGGAATTTAGCGATCTCGAACGGTATCGGTCTGGAAAACATCAGAGAGCGTTTGAGTTCTTATTACGGCAAAAAAGCGACTTTGGAAATTAAAACCGATGTCAGAAAAGGAACGATTGCTGAAATAAGATTTCCTGTGAGGTCGCCGGGAACGCAGGCTGCCAGCCTGCAATGAGCGCGTATGCGCGAAAAAAGCGATTGCATAAATAAACCTGATTGTAATCGCACGTCGTTCCGTCGCTTGCGCGACGATGCAGGCTGGCAGCCTGCGCTCAAGTCGAAGAAAATTATGAACAAAATAAGAATCGTAATTGCTGATGATGAACGTCCGGCGCGATTGTTTTTGAAGGCGATTTTGCAGAATTTTGAAGATGTCGAAATTGTCGGCGAAGCGGAAAACGGCGTGGAAGCGATTGATCTAATTAAACAATTCAAACCTGATCTTGCCTTGCTCGATCTGCAAATGCCGGAAGTTACGGGTTTGGAAGTCGTCAAACTTTTGCGAAAAGATCAAATGCCGCTCGTCGCGTTCGTTACGGCTTACGACGAATTTGCGATTCAGGCTTTTGAAGTCAACGCGGTTGATTACTTGCTCAAGCCTGTCGAACAGGCGCGACTTCGGGAAACTTTGAACCGCGTTCACGAAAGACTCGAACAGAGAGATTCACTTGAATTCGAAACTCAAAAAGTTAAAAAAGCGGTCGAAGTTTATGAAGAAACGACGCGTAGCGAATTTCTGCAAAGAATTCCCGTCAAAAAACGCGACGATATTTTTTTGATTTCCATTGATGAAATAGCTTCAATTATTGCGGATGGCGAACTTCTGCATATTACAACGCGAAACAACGAAAGATACGCGATAAATTTTCGCCTGAAGGACATCGAAACCAGACTCCAACCCGATAAATTTATCAGACTTTCGCGCGGTGCGTTGGCGAATATCGAAATGATCGAAAAGATCAATCCAATGCCGGGCGGAACTTTTCTTGTAAATCTCACGAACGGTCAGGAAATTTCCGCCAGCCGTCTCCAATCGCGCATTCTGCGGGAGCGTCTTCTCAAACTATAAACCATTCATTGCCTTCAACTTGCCATTCATTAAAAACTTGTTCAGATGTTGCTGCATAACTTTGTAAAGTTTAATTTTTACAAAATTATCGAAATATAACAGGACTTTTATGAATTATTCAGGGAAATTTATTTTTGCGGCAGGAATTATTTTTATTTTTACGTTTGCCGCATTTGCACAAACCGGAAGATTGAGCGGAACGATTACGAGCGATGTGAACGGACAGCAGCTCGCCGGAGTTTCGGTGGAAATTCCGAAGTTGAAACGCTCGACGGAAACGGATGAAAACGGCAAATATGAATTTATGGATTTGCCGAACGGAATTTACACCATTGTTACGCACATCGAAGGCTTTTCGGACAAAGCGCAGAGCGCGACCGTTACGGGCAACAGCGGAACTCTTGATTTTACTCTGAGTTTGATGGCGATTCGTGCCGAAGTTAATGTTACAGCGACGGGTTCGGAGCAATCGGTTTTTGAATCTTTTTCGTCGGTAAATTCGGTCGGCGCAACACGGATCGCGGAAAAAGCAAGCACTTCAATCGGCGAGATTTTGGAAAATGAAGCCGGAGTCAGCAAAAGAAGTTTTGGCGGCGGCGGAACGGGCAGACCTTCGATTCGCGGTTTTGAAGGCGACCGCGTTTTAGTTTTGCAAGACGGTGTTCGCAACGGTTCGGTCGGCTCGTCTTCGGGCGATCACGGCGAACCTGTCGCGGCTTTGAATCTTGAAAGATTGGAAGTTATCAAAGGTCCGGCGACTTTGCTTTACGGAAGCAACGCGCTCGGCGGAGTCGTCAATGCCGTTACGAACGACGAAAACACGGCGCACGAAGGAATTCGCGGATATTTTTCGGGAATCGGCGGAACAATTAATCGGCAAGGTGGAATCGCGGGCGGTTTGGAATACGGTGTTAAGAATTATTTATTCAATCTGAACTTAAACGCCGCACGCGAAGGCGATTACGATACTCCGCTCGGCAGAGTTCCGAATTCGGGTTCACGCGCATACGGCGGTTCGGGAAGTTTCGGGTATTTTGCCGATAAAGGTTTCTTGCGCGGAACAGTTACTCTCGACCGAAGGCGTTATGGAATTCCGTATGCACCGCTTTTTGAATCAGGCGAAATTCTGAGCATTGCCAACGGAGGAATTGATTGTAGCGGCGAAGGCGAAAATCCGCCTGATTGCCAGTTCAATCTCGACGCGATCAAAAATGCGTTCGCAAATCAATTGCCGCTAGTTCCTGATGAACAAATTGACATAAAAATGCGCCGCAATAATTATCGCTTGACAGGCGGTTTTCGTAATATGAAAGGCGCAATCACGCAGGGCGATTTTTATGTTGATTTTACGGATTATCAGCATCAGGAAATTGAAACCGAAGACGGAATTGATGACATTGCGACGACTTTCGATAATGATGTTTTTTCATACCGCGCACTTTTAAAACAGGCGAATTACAAAAATCTTTCGGGCAGATTAGGTTTTGACGGTTATCGCCGCAGTTATTTGACAGAAGGCGCGGAACAACTTGTTGAAGGCAGAGTTCGCCAGAACAATTTTGCGGTTTTCGGTTTGCAGGAAATTTCCTTTGAAAGAGTGTCGCTGCAATTCGGCGGAAGAGTCGAAACAAATCGGTATAATCCGACAAATCCGAATTTGCTTGATCTAAATTATACGGGTTTTTCAGGCTCGGTCGGCGCGAAATTCGATGTTTGGAAAGGCGGCATTTTTGTTACCGATTTTACGAGTTCGTATCGCCCGCCCGCTTTGGAAGAACTTTATAATTTCGGTCCGCACATCGGAACGGTAACTTTTGAGGTCGGCGATCAGGCTTTGACCAGAGAACGCTCGAACGCCATTGAATTCAGTTTGCGGCAAAATGCAAAAAGAGTTCGTTTTAACGGAAGCATTTATTATTACGACATCAATAATTTCATCTATCTTTCGCCGCAAGACGATGACGGAAACGGTTTCGTAGATGTCGAAGATTTTCTGCCGATCTCACTTTATACACAGGGCGACAGCCGATTTTTCGGCGCGGACGCGACGCTCGAAGTTGATATTAACAAATATTTCGGGGCATTTTTTGTTGGCGATCTCGTCAATGCGAAATTAAAAGACGGCGACATTCCGCTGCCGCGAATTTCTCCGGCGCGCGCGCGCATCGGACTTGATTTTCGCTACAAAGGTTTGAGTTTGCGTCCCGAAGCGGTGTTTGCGGCGAAAAAAGATACAAATGATATTTTCTCGCTCGAAACAACAACGGCAGGTTACGGAGTCTTCAATATTAATGGTTCGTACACTTTCCTTGTTGATAAAACCGCGCACGTATTCACTTTCGGCGGACAAAATCTGACCGATAAACTTTATCGCAACGCGAGCAATTTTATCAAAGATTTAGCTCCCGAAGCCGGACGCGGGTTTAAACTTTCATACACTGTTAGATTTTATTAAAATTGGAAAAAAAGCCAAAGAAAAAAGACAGGCGAACCTGTCTTTTTTCTTTGAATTAACCAATTTCCAAAATTAAGGTGTAGATGCTCCCGGAATTGGAATATCGCCGGGAATTCCGAAACCGATGACATTGAAAGAATTGAAATTATTGGAACTTTCCAGATAATACCAACCCGTATTCGAGGCTCGCCAGACCGAAGGATCGGTTTTTCCGTCTTTATCGTAATCGCCGGGAACAGGTTTATCGCCTGTTATACCGAGATTTAGGAACAACGGCTGATTGTTTGAACTTCTTAAAATGATCCATTGTCCGGTGCTTGGTCGCCAGACGGCAAGATCACTGCGTTGGTCGCCATCGAAATCGCCTTCGACCGGCAGATCGCCGCTTACACCGAATGGTCCGCCGCTCAAAGTGCTTGTACCGCTGTTAAAAATAAACCATTCGCCGGTGCTGGGACGGAATTGCGAGCGGTCAGTCACGCCGTCGCCGTCGAAGTCGGACGGATGATATTGCGTCGCGTGCGGTTCGCCATAGATAAAATCGTCCAAAGCTATTACATCAACTCCGTTTGTTCCGTCAATATTCCCCGCAATAAGCGGTTTATTACCGAATAAAATCTCGACACGAGCAATTTTTTCGCCGGCATTGAAATAAACTCCGAGAAATGAAAGCCCGTTATTGGCAGCAGTAGCGGAAACAGGCGATGTCAAAAGTCTTCCGTCAATTCCGTAAAGGCGCATTATTGCGTTTGTATTGTTATCAACATCACAAAAAACCGCGCCGAATCCGCTGACACCGGCGGGAATGCCCGTGCCGGGAATAAAAAACTGGATTGATACGACATTTGAATTATCAGTCGAACTTCTGACCGTAAAAAGCCGCTGTGCGCTGAAGGTTTGAAAAATGGTCGAATAGCTCGGATCAATATTTCCGAAGCGAACCGGCGTTCCCGAAGCAGTGGTCGAACTGACGATAAAATTACTCGTGTCATTTCCCGCATTCGATGCCGGAGAACCGAAAATTACGCCGCGCGGACTGTTTGAATTAAAGAAATTAGCCGGAAAAAAGTTCGGCGCGGAAAAACTGTCCGGCACGCCGTCCCAATTTATTTCACGCCGTCCTGTCGGGAAGGTTTGCGTCGTATTGGGATTCAACGCGCCCAAATCCGTTCGAAATAGATCAACGGTTGCTTGGATCGCCGCCGCATTTGCGCCGCTTGCGCTGCGAAACACAGGCGCGGCTGAAATTGAAGTTGCCAAAAGCATTGCGAAAATGCTCAACATAGATAAATTAATTAAATTTTTCATACTTTTTGTTTCCTTTGTTGGTTTATTAAATTTGCTTGAACACAATTGTGT
>JBBSAX010000081.1:0-20125 GCA_038251885.1 Pyrinomonadales bacterium
TAACAAACAAAGACATCAAATTGGCGGAAGATAAATTGAATAATCGTCCACGCAAGACGCTTGGTTATCAAACCCCAAATGAAGTCTATTTCAAAGAACTGGAGCAATTACGCAAAGTTGCACTTACTACTTGAATCCAAGTTGTTTGGTTATAAGACACATTGTTTAATTACCTATGTCTTAAATTTACACACAAACCTCAACGAATTTTGTGCTAAATAAAATCGCTGAATGAAATTTATCCAAAAACTTTGTATATTTGATTAGAATAAAAAATTGAAAGAAACTTTTATGACAAAACTGATAATCACATTTATTTGTATGACAATTTTAACAAGCGTAACTTTCGGACAAACTTTGTCCGACGCAACTTATCGAATCTACGATGCAAAGGGAAATTCAGCAGATTTGAGTAAGATTTTAGAATCCGTCGGCAAAAATGACGTTGTTTTTCTCGGCGAAAATCACGATGACACGGTTGCTCACGCTTTGCAGTTTGAAATTTTCAAGCGAACATTAGAGAAATACGGAACGGAGAGAAAAATTACGCTCTCGTTGGAAATGTTCGAGCGCGATGTGCAGATTGTTTTAGATGAATATTTGAATGATTTAATTACAGAAAAGAAATTTCTTGATGACAGCCGACCGTGGGGAAATTATCAAACCGATTATCGTCCGCTTGTCGAACTGGCGAAAGAGAAAAAACTACATGTAATTGCGGCAAATGCGCCACGCCGCTATGTCAATATGGTTTCGCGTTCGGGACGCGATTCGGTTGAAAAACTTTCGCCGGAAGCAAAAAAATGGCTCGCGCCGTTGCCGTTCGGCGAAGCGTCAAAGATTTATGCCGATAAATTTAATGCTCTGATGGGCGGACACGGAAGTTCGAATATTCTCGCTTCGCAATCGCTCTGGGATGCAACAATGTCTTTTTCGGTCGCGGAATATTTGAAAAAGACAAAAAAACCTTTGGTTATTCATTTAAACGGCGCATTTCACACGGAAAGTCGTTTGGGAACGGTCGAACACCTTTTGAAATATCAATCGAAGGCAAAAGTTTTGGTCGTGACAATGCGGTATGTTGATGATATTACGAATTTTGATAAGGAAAAATATACAGGATTAGGTGATTTTGTGATTTTAACCGACGGAAAACAACCTCGAAGTTCAAAATGAGAAGTTAGAACGTATTAACTTTGTTTTATCTTTAAGTTTTCGGGTTTAATTTCGCTTGCGCCAAATTGCAGGTTTAATTCTTTATAATTGTCGGCGATATATTCAAGCAAAGCCCGGATGAAAAAGATAACACCAAACATTTCAAGAGCTTCTTCGATTGTGACAAGCGCATAATAGCTAAAATTTTCAAGTCCATATTTTTCGGCAACCGCTCCTTCAATAAGTTCTACGCCAATTGATCCGCCGACAAACATTGCACCGGCTATTATAAATGCCAATCTCGTTTTCGGAGGAAGATTTATCACAAATTTGAGAAAGTAAATTCCTAGAAGAGCTACTATTATTATGCCGGGAATAACCCAAGCAAAATAAAAGATACCAAGATTTTGATGTCCTAAAAGTGCTTGCAACGGCTCAACTAATCTGTCGTGAATTGCCATTATTTCATCAAATGCCATATAAAAAAATCCTATTGAAAGAATTGACCATTCAATGACATAAGAAGCCTTCTGCTTTTTTTTCAATAGAGTAATAACTGTCAGAAGTGCGGATGCAATAAGAAGTATTAACATCGAAAAGAAAGATGGAATATTTTGTTCAAGGTCGAGGTAAAAAACTTTAACTGATTTGTGAATGATAATAGATGTATGTCCGGTTAAATGATCTGCCAATAAAACTGCAATACTGGCAAAAACCAGTAAAAATGCCATTGCTCCTAAAGCCCAAGCAATTTTTACGGGATTTAACGACAAACTATCAGCCCATATTTCGGTTTTTTTCATAGATGTTTGTTGGACAGAAAACTTTGTTAACTGCTGCAATTGAATATTAAATCTTCCAATAATTTTTTCCATAAATCAAACTCCTGATTTTACGATATTTTTTATCTGCTTTTTATTAAGATTCGTAAAACAGGTCTTTTTCCATTTTTTGATTTAAGGAAAAAGTTTGAAATAAAAATCAGGATTGAAAATCGAAAAGAAGCTAAACATAAGTTCCAACAAATTTTCAAAAATCAAGGAAAACTTATTCAACGAAGATTTTTAATATATTCCTAACTGTGGTTAAAAACTAATACTTTGCTGCTTACGGAATTAATAATTCAGTTTTACGGTTTTGACATCAACCATCAATTCGTTCAAGCGAGTTTCGACTTCGGGTTTCATATCTTCCTGAAAGCGTCCGCCGAGATGTTTTGCCAGAAACTTTTCCGCTTCGGCAAACATTGCCATATTATTCACCGGTCGCTGAAAACCGTGTCCTTCGTCTTCGGCGAGAATATAAACGACCGGATAATTACGTTCGCGCAAAGCGACGACGATCTGATCGCTTTCCGGTTTTTTGACACGCGGATCATTCGCGCCTTGGACGATCATTAGAGGTGTTTTGATTCTTTCGACGTGATTGAGAGGCGATTGACGATCAAGCTCCGCTTTACCTTCCGGCGTTGATGGATCGCCCATTCTTTCCAAGAAAACTTTACGAAAACCTTCCCAATACGGCGGAATCGAACTTAGAAGCGTGTTCAGATTTGAAGGTGCAACAATCGCAACTGCCGCTGCATAAAGATCAGGCGTGAACGTCACTCCGGCGAGAGTTGCATAACCGCCGTAACTTCCGCCCAAAATTCCGACTCGTTTTTCATCAGCAATTCCTTCATTGATGAGATGTTTCACGCCCCAAGTTATATCGTCCTGCATCAGATCGCCCCATTGTTTGTTACCGCCGTCAATAAATTTTTTACCGAAACCGGTCGAACCTCTGAAATTCATCTGCAAAACAGCATAACCGCGATTGGCAAGAAATTGCGGAATTGCGTTGTAATTCCACGAATCCCGATGCCACGGACCGCCGTGCGGAACGACGACGAGCGGCAGATTCTTCGCTTCGACACCGTTCGGAAGTGTCAGATAACCCGGAATTTCCAAACCGTCCGAAGACTTGTAACGAATCGGTTTCATTTCGGAGAGTGCTTCACGCGGAAGTTTTTCGCGGATTTTATATTGCAGAGTAAGTTTTCTGTTTTTACGGTCGAAAAGATAAGTTTCGCCGGGTTCGGTATCACTGTAAGCCGAAATTATCCACAGATTTTCGTCCTTCGTCGTCGAACCGAGTGAGATTTCTTTATTCGGCAATTCAGCTTTTATCCAGGTATAATCAGTTTCAAAACTCCTATCCTTCCAATATTGCTGAATTTTGTCGTCTTCGTAAGTTGTTAAAATCAATTCATCAGTAACTTCGCTGAAAACCGCATTACCAAAGTCTGCGCGATTTTCAGGGTCTTGTTCGACGAATTTTTCTTCTTGCGTTTCAGGATTGAATAAAACGAGTTGGGTTAAATTCCGATCACCTTTGTTCGTTTCCAAATAAACGAGTTTGTCGTTTTTATGAAAACGAATCGGATGGGAGGTTTCAAAAATTCCGCACGTATAAATTTTGGTAAATTTATCGCTGTCAACCCTTAAAATTTCCGTGTCTCCATTGTTCGCCGAACGGGTTGCCAGACGCAATTTAGCTTGATTATCGAAAATGAAACTCGTCAAACGATCTTTGTTTTCGTGAATCAGAGTTTTTTTGCCGGTTGAAATCTGAACTTTGTAAAGATCGTGCCAAGCCTCATCACGATCATTGATTCCTATGAAAATAAAATCGGGTTCTGTTTTCGGAGCGGCATAAATTTGCGTCGTTACCTTTTCGGCATTTGTCAGATTTATCGCGTTTGGAACTTCCTTTCCTGCAACGGCATTTGCCGTCGGATTTACGGCATAAACATTAAAATCTTCATCGCCGTCTTTATCTTTGACAAACAAAATATATTTGCTGTCGTGACTCCAAAAGTAACCCGGAATCGGACGTTTTGATTCATCCGTCAGCGGTTTTGCCTGGTCGAAAGATTCATCCGTAAGTTTTATCCAAATATTTCGGACATCCTTATACGGTTTAATAAAAGCGATGTATTTGCCGTCGGGTGAAATTTGTGCCGCTGAATATTCCGGGTTTCCGAAAAATATTTCGCGGTCAATCAAAGGGGAAACTTTCTTGTCCTGTGCGGAAGTTGTCATAGATAGGAAGTTAAATCCGGTAAAAAAAGTGTCTTAGAAATAAAAACCTCTTTTAGCATATTATCTTTTAAATGTTTTTGTAAATTAAAATCTTTAAACTTGAAAAATATATAAAATTTTATAATTTTGAGTCACCGAACAAAATATTTTCACCACGTATCTAAAAGGCGAATGGAACGAGAAAATTGTTTTTCCTATTACTTGCGAACCAATGGTCTTTGAAAAAAGAATCCGATAATAAAAAGTCAGCTTTAGCCGGGAGTTCACGGCATCCCTGCGTGCCACGTCGTTTGCAAAACGGCGTGAAAGCCGTTGTTTGCTCAAAACTATTCATTAATAGCGAAGGCTGTTTTCGTGCTATCGCACTCAGCACGCAGGGATGCGTGCGCTCCCGGCGAATACGGTTTTTATTTTTCAAAGATCATAAGTTCGCATTCCTGTTTTTAGAATTCTTCCATCCAAAATTTTTTGCGAAATTTCCTTTCGTTCCAGAAATTTTTTACCAATTCGATTTTGGGGTCGGTATTTTTTTCCAGAACAACGCTAATTGCGTCGTAGCGAAATTTGACCGTTTGCAGCCCGAAAATCTTGCGGTAAACTTTCGCGGTTCGGATGATTTGTCTTTGTTTTTTGAGATCAATAGCGGTAAGCGGCGAAGCGAATTGATCGGAACTTCGGGTTTTAACTTCGATGAAACATAGAGTGTTTTCATCTAACGCGATCAAATCAATTTCGCCCGTGACGGCAACGCCCCGACTGTTTCTGCCAATCGGAACTTTGAAATTTGCCAGAACGAGCCGATAACCGTTTTTTTGCAGAAATTCGGCAGCGAGTTCTTCGCCGATTCGCCCGACTTCGCTTGTCTTTGACGTATTTGAATGTTTATCTTGATTATTAAAAGAAAATATTTCAGACATCTTACAAGGGTTTCTAACAGATCAAATTAAACAAAATGAATAAAATTTTTGCAATTTTAACGCTTCTTTCTATCTCAACTTTAACCGTAGTTTGCCAAACGGACAAAACTCCAAGAACTGATAATAATTTACCAAAAATTGTCGAATTTGATAAAGCAAAACAAAATCAGTTAAAACCGGAAGATTTGCCCGTGCCATTTGCGACTGACAGCGCACGCCGACCTTCAAAAAATATCGAACAGCCGAAAGACGCGGTTTTAAATGTTCCGAAAGGTTTTCAGGTCAATGTTTTTGCCGAAGGCGAGTTCAAATATCCGCGTTGGATGGCACTCGCGCCGAACGGCGATGTTTTTGTCGCCGATTCATCGGCTAATAAAATCATAATTCTGCGTGACAAAAACAAAGACGGCATAGCGGAAGAACGTTTTACATTTGCTGAAAATCTGATGCAACCTTTTGGAATGGCATTTTGGAAGGATTGGTTTTATATAGCAAACACCGATTCTATCGTGCGTTTCAAATATAAAAACGGACAAACTAAAGCAGAAAGTGCGCCTGAAAAAATAATCGAATTAACGCGCGGCGGTTACAATCAGCATTGGACGCGCAACCTTATTTTTTCGCCCGACGGCAAAAAACTTTTCGTTTCAATCGGTTCGGAAACAAATGCCAGCGTCGAAAGCGATCCACGCCGCGCCGCAATTTCCGTTTACGATCCCGACGGCAAGAATCATAAAATTTATGCTTCCGGTTTGAGAAATCCCATCGGTCTTGATTGGAATCCGAAAACAGGCAAACTCTGGACTGCCGTTAATGAACGCGACGGTTTGGGCGATGATCTCGTTCCCGATTATGTAACTTCGGTCAAGGAAGGCGGTTTCTACGGCTTTCCATACATTTATATCGGAAAAAATGTTGATCCGCGCCGCAAGAACGACGTAAAACCCGAACATCTCGAAAAAGTTACGATTCCAGACGTTTTATTGACTTCCCATTCGGCGGCACTCGGCATCACTTTTTACGACGGCAAAATGTTTCCGAAGGATTATCAGGGTGATGCGTTCGTCGCTTTGCACGGTTCGTGGAATCGTCAAAAATTAACGGGATATAAAATTATTCGCGTTAAATTCAAAGACGGCAAACTCGTTAATAATTCTTACGAAGATTTTGTTTCGGGCTGGTTGCCGAACGAAAACAGCAACGAAGTTTGGGGCAGACCTGTCGGACTACTCGTAAATTCCGACGGTTCGCTTCTGATTTGCGACGACGGCGGAAAGAAAATCTGGCGCATTTCTTATAAGTAATGGAAGGAACGCGAACTTTAGTTCGCAAGTAACGGGCGAACTAAAGTTCACATTCCGTATAAGAGGTAATTTATGAAAAAAGTGCTAAAAATAGTCGCAATAGTCCTGGCAATCGGTTTTATAGCCATTCAATTTTATCGTCCGGCGCGAATAAATGTGCCGATTGTTCAAGCCGAAACTCTTGAAGCGACAACTCGAGTTCCTGAAAATGTCCAAAATATCTTAGAGCGTTCGTGTAACGATTGCCACACAAATCAAACGAATTGGGTCTGGTATTCAAACATTGCGCCGATTTCGTGGGGAATGGTTGACCACGTAAATGTCGCACGCAATGAACTGAATTTTTCAAAATGGGCAACTTACAGCGCAACCCGCAAAGATAAAAAACTCGACGAAATCTGCGAACAGGTAGAAAGCGGAGAAATGCCGCATTATCAGTATTTATGGCTTCATTGGAACGCTGTGCTGTCAACAGATGACGTGAAAATTTTGTGTGACTGGACAAAAAGTGAAGAGGCAAAAACTACTGCGAATAATAGCGAAGGCAACCTGCAAAATTAGGTTTATTCAAAAGAAAAATTCATAGAATATATAAAAATGTAAATAGCCCTTGAAAAAACCTTTGAAACATTGTAAAACTTTAATCAGTCTAAATGACTGACGATAAGCTTTCCTTAATTTTAAAAACAGAAAAATAATAATGAAAAAAACCGGATCAAGGGGTTATATGGCTATTGTTGTATTATTTTTTACATCCATAGTCTTTACAAGCGGGAATTTACTAGCCAAAGACGATGGAAGCCAAAATGTTTTTTCCAACGGTTCATCGTTCTTTTCAAAAGCAACGGGTGAAAAAAAGATTTTTGAATTGATAAATGAAGAACGTCGCAAAAGAAATTTGAATAGTTTGGTTTGGGATTCAAAATTAGGAAGTTTAGCGGGTGCTTATTCGGGCAAAATGGCAACTGAGAATTTTTTCAGTCACAAAGACTTAAAAGGTAAAAGTTTAGCTGACCGGGCAAGCGATTTTAATATTACAAATTGGAGCGGACTCGGCGAAAATCTTTATTATTGCAAAGGTTACGACGATCCGACCGAACACGCGGTTGAAGGTTGGCTGAATTCTGCCGGACATCGCGCAAATCTTTTGAAAAGTTCGTGGACATCAACCGGAATCGGCATTGCCAAAGCGAGCGACGGCAGAATTTATGTAACACAAGTTTTTATGAGATAAAAATTAATAAGAATTTAACAGTAAAGTGAACCCTTCTTGTCTAGACAGCAAATGCACTTTTTTAAGGTGGATTTTTTCGGTCAAAAATTGCTTGTTTTTTCTCCTCTTTTTTCTTTTAATTTCAATCCTTTTTCATCCATTTGAAACGGCGTTTGATATTTCAGCGACTGATGCGGTCTTTTGTAATTGTAAAACTTGAAATATGTTCTCAAACTTTCCTCCGCCTCCCAGACATCACCGTATTCCTTTAAATAAACTTCTTCCTGCTTAACCGTGCGCCATAATCTTTCGACGAAAATGTTGTCGAAACATCTGCCTCTGCCATCCATACTGATGGCGATCTTATTTTCTTGCAGGATTTTCAGCCATTCTATCGCCGTAAATTGACTGCCTTGATCCGAATTGAAGATTTCCGGCTTACTTTTTTTCAACGCTCTTTTCAAAGTTTCGACAAAAACCGCTGATTCCAATGAATTCGAGACCTCGAATTCAATGACAAATCGTGAATGCCAATCCATAATCACCAGTAAATAAACAAATCCGCTACTTAATCTGATATAGGTAATATCACACGCCCAGACCTGATCGGCATAATCAATCGCCACGCCTTTCAACAAATACGGAAAAGTTAAATGATCCTTTCCCGGTTTTGACAAATTAGGCTTTGGGTAAATTGCCTCCAAGCCGAGTTTTCTCATCAACCGCCGGACGCGTTTGTGATTGACCCGAAACCCTAACTGCTGTAAATACACGGTCATTCGCCGGTATCCGTAAAACGGCGCGAGCGTATATTGCTCGTCCAGAAGCCGCATCAAAAGCGCATCTTCTTCGCTTTCCGGTCGCTCCCGGTAATAAAGCGTCGAACGATTCAAGCCTAAAAGTTCGCATTGCCGCTTAATGCTAATCCGCTCGTTTTCCGGCTCGACCAACTCCCGCCGAACTCTAACCGAGTAAGGAAGATTTTTTTTTGAGCCAATCAAGCTCGACTTTCATCTGCCCGATCTGCTGATACAACCCGTTGATTAATTCCTCATTTTGCTCCACTTGCGGCTTTTTAGAATTATCAAAAATCTGCGGCAAACCTTCAAGAAACCGCTTTTTCCACTTGGAAATCTGATTCGGATGAACCGAAAACTCCTGAGCGATCTGATTTATCGTCAATCTGCCCCGGACTGCTTCCAAAGCAACTTTGGCTTTAAATTCGGCTGAATAATTTTTACGTTCTTTAGTGGTCGTCATAATGATAATTTTTTGACAACAATTTTATCACTATTTTCCACCTTAGCTGCCTGTCCAGTTTTCAGGGTTCATTATAGTGTTTTGATTCCGGGACTCGGATTAATCGTCGCCGGACCTCTTGCAGCAGCACTTGCCGGCGCAGGCGCAGGTGGTTTAACAGGCGGATTAGTCGGAGCGTTAGTCGGTTCGGGAATTCCTGAAGAACGTGCAGCATTGTATGAAGAAGGAATCAAAAACGGCGGAACGGTTTTCGGAGTTACTCCGAGAAATGATGAAGATGCCGATTACTTTGAAAATGAATGGCGCAACAATCGCGGTGAACATATTTATCGTTAATCCGATAATTGTTAAAATTATAGTGCAAAATAATGAAAAAAAACTCCGCCGGAATGGTGGAGTTTTTTTATTTCCTTAAATTGTAAAACTTAATCAGACGACTGTCTGAAACACTCGTTAATACTGTCGAATGTTTCTTTTGCAGATTTGATTATTATTTCATCTTCATTATGTTTCTCGGCATATTCGGTAATTACCGCGCCGAATTTTTTCCACATTTCTCCTGTTTTTTCCCCGTAACCGTTAAAGAACAAACCGCCATTTTCAGGAGTCAAATCGAGATGTTCCCGCAGATGCCGTTTGATAATTTGTCCGCCGAGCGTCGCGCCTTCCATAACGTAAAGGCTGCCGAAAGCTTTAGCGAACGAGTCAACTTCAGGGATTTCCGCAAAAGGCGAAATTGTGTTTTCGCCTTTTGCGTCGAGATTTTCAAGGTCTTTTTCAAGTTTTGCAGTTTTCAATCTTTCTTCAAAATTATAACCGACCTGCGACCAATCGAGTTTGGCAAGTTCGGGTTCGATTGCTGAATAAAAACGGTAAAACTTGGTAATCAAAGTCTTATAGTCATCTTTTGAAAACAATTGACTCATTACATCAACCGTATTTTCAACTCCTTCGTGCTGTGCGCGTGTCGCTTCTTTTAATTTTCCCAAAATCATACTTCTAAAATAGTCCAACTGACTTAGCTTTACAAACTGAATCAATTATTTTGCTTAAATGAATTTAGAAAATCTCCCAAGTCGTGCCGAGAACAAAAGAACGTCCGCGAGCCGGTGAATAGACAAATTGTTCAAAATAATAGCGGTCAAACAAATTGGTTACTCCGACATTTAGACTCAAACGATAGTTTTCGCGCCGGAAATTGTAACCGCCGCGAATTTCGCTGACGGCAAATCCGGCTTCCGCGCCACGATTTGAAGTAAAAAATGATGGCGATAGACGTTCTTGTTTATTAACGATACGTGTTTGAAATTCACCGTAATAACGGTTCGGCGCGTCTTGCCAGCGCAAATTCAGAACGGTTTTGACCGGAGAAATCGTATTTAACGGCTCGTTTTTATCTAAATCATCTCCGCGCAAATATGTAAAATTCCCGCTCGGAGTCAAAAATCCGTTGCCGATTTTCAGCGGAATTTCCAGATCGGCTTCAAAACCTTGAATTCTGGCACGGGCGATGTTTTGAGTTTGATACAAACCGCCGCTCGCCTGTAAAAATGGCGGATTGCCGAGTAATTCGTTGTTAAAAAGCTGTTGTGAAGATAAAAAGTTTTTATAAGTATTGTTAAAATACGTCACCGATCCGGCGAATTTTGAAGTTCTGATTTTTGCGCCGACATCAATATTTACACCGCTTTCAGGTTCAAGATTCGGGTTCGGAATAACAAAACCGCCAACCGATCCGGCACCGGAAAAGAATCTTTCAAACAAATTCGGAACGCGATACGACCGACCGATTCTGCCCGTCAAACTGACGTTTTCGGTCAACTTATAAACCGCGCCAAAATCTCCCGTAACGGTTGTTTGACTTACATCAAGACCGCTCTCGATTCCGGTTAAACCGAACGCTTCAATTTGCGCCGGACTTAATGCACCCAAAACAACGGGCGGAAGCCTGAAACCTTGTGTCTGATCTGAACTCGAATTAAATCTTTCCGCACGAATTCCGCCGATTAAATTTAATTTGTTTGTTATCCGATAATCATCTTGGGCAAAAACGGCAAAACTTCCGAATTTTGAATCGGGAACGCTCGGCGAAAAGTCTTCGCTTCTCACTAAAACCGGCGGAAAAACCGTATAATTTCCAGTCCGAATCTCGGTGTAACGATTGTCGTTATTTCTATCTTGGAAAAAACTCGCGCCGGCTGTCAGGAAATTTTTTGTTCCCAAAATCCAGTTTGTCTGCACATCGAATCCGGCTGATTTTGTATCCGTGACAGTTTCACTAAACTGAAATTCGCCCGGAAAAAACGGGGGTGCAGCCGGAACATTCAGGATATTGGTGAAATTTCGATTTTGCGTTTGATAATACGCGCTTGCCGAAACTCTTGCTAGGTATTTATTGATATTTGTAAGTTCATAAAGACCGGAAAATTTATCGCGGTCTGAAAATGGAAAGAAAGCGTTGAAAACTCCGACCAAAGCCGCCGAACCGATATTTGCTCCGCGTCGGCGTTCGTAATTTAATTTTAAGTCGCTTTTTTCATTAAAGAAAAACCGCGTCGTTATTTGCGTGTTTCCACCGTGCGATTGTGAATTTAAAACTTCGCCATCCGAAGTAACACCGTCAAATCGGTTTCCTTTCGGATTGCCCGTAAAATAATTGCCGTATCTTTCTAAAGATTGTGCGACGCGAAAAGCAAACCATTTGTTTGAACCGTTGACCGCTAAACTGCCGCGTCTGCCCGAATCGTTTGAACTGTAAAATCCGTTAAATGTTCCGCCGAACCGAAAACCGTCAGAATCACGGCGGCGCGGCGTGTCTTTCGTTATAATATTTATCGTTCCGGCAAGCGCGTCCGTTCCGTAAAGAACCGAACCTGCGCCGCGCACGACTTCGACCGTTTCGATCTGTTCCGTGCCTACCAAACCTGATTCGATTCCCGATTGACTCGTCGAAGTTCGCGCATTATTCAATCTTTCGCCGTCAACCAAAATCAAAACGCGATTGCTGTCCAAACCGCGAATACGCGGGCGAACTTGAAACGAACCTTCATTAACCGTCGAAGTTCCGGGCAAATCGCGGAAAATATCGCCGACTGTATTCAGAGTTTTTTGTTCGAGTTTTTCCCGATTAACGATGCTTACGGGAACTGCCGTATCGGTCGTAGCGAGTTCCGTTCGAGTTGCTGTAACCGTAACAGTCTCATTAATATTTCCGACAGAAAGTGGAATGTCGAGATTTTCCATCGAATTTTCTTTGAGAGAAATTTCCCGCGTCGAACTCGAAAAGCCTGTTGCCTCAACAGTTAGCCGATAATTTCCCTTTACCAAACCGTCAAAGGAAAAAGTTCCACTCGAATCGGTTTGAGTTTGTAATTCGCTTCCGCTGACTTTGTTGCGAATTTTCACCTTCGCTCCGGCAATATTCGCACCGTTTGCGTCAGTGATTGTCCCCCTGATTGATTCCTGATTGTTTTGGGGAAAAGTAGAAACACTGAAAAGTGTTAAAAATATAATAGAAAATAATAATTTCTTTGATTGTTTAATCATCTGTTACCTCAAATATTTCGTATAAAATTCAAATTTACGAAAGTTGTGTTAAAGTGATTAACACACTTTCATTATTTGGGGGTAAGTGAAAAATTCTCAATTTCGTTAGTGTTTTTTTCAAGGCAAAGATTTGGCAGAATCTTTGCCTTTTTCACTTTTTCTTTAGGGTTAAATAAAACAATTGCTAATAATATAAATTAAAACATCTTTCGTAATTGAAAATCATTTTCAATAACAGACTATTATTTGAAAAATCTTTTGTCAAACCCGGTGTTTAATAAATTAAAACAATAGAAAAAATACACGATTCGCTCTCCAAACTTTTAAACTATTAAGTTGCAGGTTTGGAAAATTATCAAGAATTATTCGAGAAACTAACCACAGCCAAAAATGCTGTCAAAGTTTGTTGTTTGGTTGATAGTTTGAATTAATCAATTAAACGAAAAATGAGTCGGCATTCCTAAACTTATAAATGCGCCCGACTCATTTTCAGCTACTTCTTGAAAATTCCGATAAATTTTTTCCAGCAAATTCAAAGTAATTTCCATAATACTTTAAACTGTTTGAGGTTCTTTTTTGTCTAAGGCAACATCTTTCCATTCCAATTCAACCGAGATTGGAAAAACCGGAATCTCTTCCTTGTTAAGTTTCTGCATAATTGTAAAAAGTGCTTTTTTAAATTTCTTGTTGTTGGCAAAAAACACATTAAACCGGGGAGAAAGAGGTGTGATCAAAGGTATGTTAGAGTCGGCGGATTTTATTACGGTGAAATCAAACTTTTCAATATAAAAAACCTCACCGATCATAAAGAACACCGGGCAGTTTTTATTTTCTTTACCTTTTAAGACTTGAATAATTGTGATTTTATCCATAACTTTCGATGTTTTTGAAAACAATTTCGCTTAACACTTCAAAAACATCCTCAATCTTCATTTTATATTCGGTTTGCTCAATCGGGTCTTTAATTATAACCGAACCGCTTTCATCCAAACCTTTAATTAAAACCGCGTGTCCCAAGGGATTTCCTTCTCTGAAAATAGCACACATCGGAACACGATTTTGCAAAAGAAACTTCACATATTTTAACACATCATCAGGATGACCGCCTATCCATTTTTTATCGGTATCAACCGCATTCAGATACTCTGCTAAATCTCTCGAATTCGACCAATCGCCGATTGCTTTATGAATTTCTTGTTGAGAAATATCCAACCCGAAAAATCTGCCCAACATTTCGCCAACCGCCGACACACAAGATGCGGGAGTGAATTGTTTAGGAATCGAATCATCAAACTTTTCATCAAAGCGTTTCCAATTCCCGCCCGCTCCGGCTTTTGACTTTGTTTTGTGAGATTTTCGCATTTGTTTTGTGAAATTGGATTAAAATATGAGTGTAAAAGACTAATGATCCAATGCTTGTTCATTTTCGGTATTTTCAACTAAATATTCTGCTTGAATTTTTTCAGCAATAACTTCATCAATCGGCTGACTCGTTTTTTCCGCCAATTGCTTAAAACTTCGATAAATATTGTCGGGTAAATTAAGCGTAACTTCCATAACTTTCACAGGCTTTTTTCAATCTCACCTCTCTTGCCGATTATATCACAAAGCCCTTTTCACATCAGCGAGTTCGCTTCGGACGAATTTACTAGTCAAGCTATTTTGTCGGCAAAGCGTAAAAGGGTAAAAGAGCTAAAGCGTAATTAGTTCCTGACCACCCGAAAACCAGTGTCGTTGAAACGATACGACTGCGCGCGGCTGCGCGCGGCTGCCGAACGCAGAAACATGGCAGCGGTGCGCCAACTGCCACCGCGAACAGCCTGAAGCGTGCCAGATGGCGCACCCGTCGGATTTACACCCGCACTGTTTGCATAATAATTTTTAGAGTACCAATCCTGACACCATTCGTACACATTCCCGTGCATATCATACAACCCCCAACCGTTTGCCTGTTTCGTGGATACCGCGTGCGTCATCTTATCGGAGTTCGCCTCATACCACGCCATCGAATCTAAATTCCCCGCGTAATCACCAGTTGTTCCCGCCCGTGCCGCATATTCCCACTCCGCTTCCGTCGGCAGACGGTATGTTCCTTCACTTTTCGCATTTAGCTCTTTAATAAATTCCTGTGCATCGTCCCAAGAAACAGTTTCAACCGGCAAATTATCCCCTTTGAACTGTGATGGATTGTTTCCCATCACAGTTTGCCATTGGGCTTGCGTAACTTCTGTTTTTTGCAGCCAAAAACCTTGGCTGATTGTTACCTTGTGAATTGGTTTTTGACTATCCCGGGATTTATCCAACATCATAAATGAACCCGCAGGAATCTTGACAAATTCCATTCCGATTGAGTTTGTGAAAGTATTGTTTGTTTGTTGAATTCTTTCTTTTTCTAATCTTTGTTGTTCATCTTTTTCTCGTTGAATTCTTTCTTGTTCTAATCTTGTCTGTTTTTCTTCGCGTTGACGTTGTTTTTCGGCTTCGATTTCGCGCCAATTTTGAGTTGGCTCAATCTTTAATTTTTCGGTCTTGTCAAAATCTTCGTCAATGATGGTTGATGTAGGGACAGTTTTCGCCTTTAGTGTCGTTAGAAACTGCTCTGGATTTTTCAAAGCCTCGCGCATTTCCCGCGCTGTCTGAAAACGGTCTTTGCGGTCTTTCTGCAAAGCCTTTTTGACAATTTCGCGCAAGCCTTCGGGAACATAGGCGGGCATCGGCTCAGGCTCATACATCAAAATCGCGCTGACCAAAGACGGATAATCTTCCTGCGGGTAAGGCAATGCGCCCGTCAGAAGTTTTTGCAGAATCACGCCGACCGCCCAAATATCCGTCTGCGGCGTAACCGAAGGCGTTTTTTCAAAGGCTTCAGGCGGCATATATTCCATCGTTCCGGCTGTTCCGGTCGCTTTCGAGTGCGTTTTTATCTCACGCGAAATGCCGAAATCCGCCAGACAATATTTGCCGTTCATTATCAAAATATTGTCGGGTTTCAAATCACGATGGACAAAACCTTTGTCGTGCAGATTTTCCAAACCCGTCAAAATCTCAAGAGTAATTTTTATTGCTTCCGCTTCGTTTGAAGCCTTACCGTTATTATCTTTCAGCCAATTTTCCAACGAACCGCCGTCGGCAAAATCGCTGACGACGTAAACATAATCTTCAAAGCGGTCTAATTCGATAACCGAAATAATATGCGGCAAACCTTTAAGCCGTTTCCACACGGCGAGTTCTTTGCCGATTTTGTCAAAATCAATGCGGTCGTCTTTCGGACGAAAAAACTTCAGCGCAAAATAATTCACGTCTAAAGCCGTTCGTTTTTCCGCTTTCCAAACATCACCGAAACCGCCCGAACCAACTTGGTTAAGCAATTCATATTGACCGACTTTGTAGCCTCTACTGAGCATTTTTACCTCTCAAATTTGAGCTTTAATGTAAAATCGTAAATTTGAATCTCGCCGTCTGCGTCGAGTTTCGCTTTTTCGCCGTTTCTGACGGCTTTTCCCGAAACTATTGTCGGATTTTTGTGAAGTGCCGTTATCCAAACTTCGCCCGTTTCATCCAAAACTATTTCCGCGTGAGTGCGGCTGATTTTGCGGTTTTCCGTCGGCAGGCGAAGGTTGGCGATTTTCTCTGCGTCGTCGCGTCCGATGGTGTTTTTTCGTTGAATTATCGGAATATCGTTGATCTTTTTGCCCGTTTGCCAAATCTCGACGCGGAAAAGTATTCCGATAAAAGTATCGAAATCATCAATCGTCCCGACATCTTCAATCGTTTCGTTAATTTTGACCTTTTCCGCGCTTTGGACGAATTCGATGGTTTTTGATTTGACTGTTTCATTGTCCGAACTGACTTTGACTTCTATTTCGTCGTCTTCTAAAACGGCGTTGACAAGAATCTCAACGGCAATTGTTTTTGAGGTAAGTTCAAGACTTCCCGCCATTTCTTTTGCTCTTTCGAGTATTAAAGCACTTAAACTTTGCTCGAAAAACTTTCGTTTGTCATCGCGCAAAGTTTTGTCGGTTTCCGCGCTCAAAAAGACGAGAAATTTTTCGGGAATATATGTTTTGTTCGTATTCGGAATGCGCGTGATTTCCTGTTTGAGCAATCCTTCGATTGAAATTAACAGTTTTTGCAAAAACAATTCCGATGCAGATTTGTTGTCGTGGGCTTTGATGACATTTTCAGAAATATCCGAATTCTGTTCGCCATCAATCCAAACACGAAGTTTTTCGAGGTTCTCTCTCCAATTCATCTTTGAATGTTTCCTTGATAATAGATTTCACAAAAAAATTGAGTTGACCGAGATAGTAAGTTTTATTGCCGATAATTTCAACCTTTTTTTCAAGTTCGATTATGGCGTTTTGCCAATTTCTCGACATTAAATTCGGCAATTTCTTCGAGTGTTAAGCCCAATTCATCGGCGCAGGCGGAAATATACCAAAGGACATCGCCGAGTTCGTCTTTTAGTTTGGCGCGGATTTCGTCCGTGATTTCGCCACCGAAATCGCGTTGGATTTTTTTGACAATATTTGCAACTTCGCCCGCTTCGCCGGTTAAACCGAGCGTCGGATATTCCAGATTTTTAAGGCGATTCGGATACAAAGCCGTTTGCTTTGCTTCATTTTGATAGTCTTCAAATTTCATTTTTTTATGTTTTGAGTTTCGCCTAATGGTCTTTGAAAAATAAATCCAAGAAAAACAGTAAAAGCCTTTTAGCTGGGAGCGCACGCATCTTGCGTGCTGAGTGCAACAGCACAAAAATGCGTTTGCCTTAAAAAAGTTTTGAGCCAACAGCGACTTTCACGTCGTTTTTCAAACGACGTGGCACGCAGGGATGCGTGCGCTCCCAGTCAAACAGTTGACTTTATTAGCGGATTTATTTTTCAAAGACCATTAGGCGGCTTTTTCCGTCGTGCTTCGCAGTGGAGAAGCCGCGTGAACGCGGGACTCAGAACGAAGGCGAACATTTTAATTTAATTTCGTTTCATTAACTTACAAAGTATTATGATTGATTAGTAAATTTTTTGGCAATTATCACTTCGGGAATGTCTTCGTCCGATTCCTGCCAGATGTGCAGAAAATTGCGGTAAGCGGTGTGAGCATTTTCCTTTGATCCTTTTTTTTCATAGATTGCGGCGAGATGAAATTGGGCGAGCGGATAATTCGGATTAAGTTGTAAAATTCTTTGGTATTCGGCAAATGCTTCGTCAAGCCGTCCGAGTTGCAAATAGGCATTTGCCAGACAATCTTCATACGATTCAAGATTCCAAATCGGCGGTTTATGTTTGACGACTTCTTTGAAGTTAGCAATTGCTTCCTCGTTTTGTCCTTTTTTCAACGCGATGTAGCCGCGATAATAAAACTCGAAACGCTGTAAAAGTCTTGATCCGCGATTTGTGGCGGAAGCATTGGCGAAAATTGTTTGTTCGAGCTTTTCAGCCCGTGCCGAATCGCCTTTTTCCGTTGCGTTGATAAACAATGTCCAGACCGTAAAGTTATTGAATTTCACTGCTTCCTTTGCCGCTTTTTCAGCAGAATCAAAGTCTTGTTTTTTCAAATAAACCTGTGCGATGCCGTCCCAACCGCGAGCTTTTTCATTATCGGAAGGCGCGACCTCGATATAACGGCGAAACAAATTGACGGCTTCTTTATATTTTCCCGTTTGAAAACTGGTGTTTGCCAGATGAATTACGGCAATATCAAAATTCGGATTAAGTTCGAGCGAACGATTGTAATTAGCGATGGCTGAAGGATAATCGCCCGCCCATTGATACGCCAAACCCAAACTGTCGTAGGCGTTGGCTTCCAGAGGTGCAAGATCAACATAACGCTGACGCGCCGCAATCGCCTCAGCGTGTTTTCCCAATTCCGAATAAAGCCCGCCGAGCGTGTTATATATGTCTTTATCATTCGAATCAATTATCAAACCTTGCTTTAAAACTTCAATCGCTTCCGTCATCTGTTCTTCGCCCGACAAAAGCCTGCTTAAACGCCAATAACCTTCGGTTTCTAAAGGAAATTCGGCAATGATTTCACGATATGTCCGAATCGCCGAAGGATAATCCAGATTGGCAATCTCATACCAAGCCGTAATATTCAAACGGTCTTTTTTACTCAATCTTGTCGAGAGTTTGAATGCTTTTTCCAGATAAGATTTGCCTTTTTCGGCTTGCCCCCAACTTACGGCGTAAGCATAACCAATGCGGGCGTGTGCCATCGCAAAATTCTGATCCAGCGCAACCGCTTTTTCAAGTAATTCGATGGCTTCTTTATTGTGCATTGCCTGAACTTTTTCCATTGCCAGCGAATAATAGCGAAAGGCTTCGAGATCATTGGTCATCACATCCGCAAAATTCACTTGAGTTTCGCTCTCAACTGCGCCGAGATGCTTTTCCAATTTAAGCGAAAGCAGATCAATGTCGGTCAAAATCTGCTCGAGTTTTTCAACTGTCAGGCTTTCGGTTGCGATGAGCGAGCCGTTTTGTGAATCGAGAATCTGCACATTGAGCCGAATTTTCTCGCCGAATCTGGCGAAACTGCCGGTTATGACGTTTTCAGCTTTTGCCTGACGTGAAATTTCGAGTGCATTTTTCGGAAAAGTTTCATCACTCTGCCGATAGCCGTTTCTTTCTAAAATGATATGAAGTTGCTGACGGCTCAAAATAGTTAGTTTGGAAGATCGTGAAAGATTTGTGATAAGCATATCGGCAAGCCCTTCACGCAGCCATTCGAGTTCGGTATCGCCTGATTGATTTTCAAAATACAGCACGGCGAGCGATTTTTTACCAGCCTTCTGCGGAAGAACCGTTTCGCCGGAATCGGTCTTGGAAAATAAATAGTTTGGAATAACAAAAGCCGACAAACCGACCAACGAAAGCAGTGAGGCGACAAATAAAACCGCGAATACGGGACGGTAAAACGCATTTTTCGGATAATCTGCCCGAATCAACTTTTGCGGATTTTCGATAAAAGCGGAATCGGTGTCTTCTTCGTATTCAAATTCGATGCGCGTAATTTCTTCGGTTTGAATATAGGTTGAATCGTTAAAATCCGATTCAACCGAACTGATAAAACGATAACCTGTTTTCGGCACGGTTTTGATAAAACGCGGATTATGCGAATCATCGCCGATAGCCCGCCGGATTTCCTTAACGCACTGCACTAAAACATCGTCAGTTACGGCTGTATTTTCCCAAACGGTTTCTATTAATTCATTTTTGGAAATCAGTCTTTCGCGGTTTTTAAGAAGATAGATGAGAACCTGAAATGCCTTCGGACGAAGATGCTTTTCCTTGCCTTCACACATCAGACAGCCGCGAGAAGCATCAACCTCGATTTCTTCAAAACGATAAATTGGGTTTTCTGATAAATCCATCTCGATATAACGAAATTTCGGAAAAATTTCGTCTTTTCTTCGTTACTTTCACCAGTCTTTTGAGAGATGCTCACAGCATAACGGGAATGGATTTTATTTGCAATAAAAAATGAAGCGGAAACTGACATTAATACGGCTCTTGCAAAGTCGTTAAAAAGTTGAAAAGACCGGTCTCACTTGTTTCAATGTAATTTACAACAATTATTTTGAACAAAAAAGAGGGTCTTTTCGATGATGGATATTAACACAGAACCTAAGTTATTTGAAACAAA
>JBBSAX010000082.1:0-19772 GCA_038251885.1 Pyrinomonadales bacterium
AAGCGAAAATCGCGTTGGCAAGGAAATTCTTAGGAATAATCTACAACACTCTAACCAACAATTGGGTGTTTGCAGATTTCAACAATTTTGAATTGGCAGAGTGAAAACTTTGTCTTTGGAGTAGACATTCATCATAGGAGATTTTATAATGAAAACAAAATTGTTTTTCCCATTACTTTCGATACTTTTTTTTAGTCTCGATATTTCCGCTCAGACTGAAAATCAAGTTCAAGCAATTCAAGTTGAAAATATTTCTGAAAAACTCACTACAATCTCAAAGTCATTAAATTCTTTAAACGAAAAACTTCAAAAATTTTCAGAAACTTTTTCCAGTAATCAAGGGTTGCGGCTTTCTGATAAACAACAAACAATTCTCGTCGCTTTTGAATTTTTAAATCGTGCCGAACAGAGGCTTTCGACATTGCAAAAACTGAAAATAGATTTAACTGAAAAACAAGTTTCCGTCCGTTTAAAACTTGCCGATGTTGAAGACGAATTACGCCCCGAAAGCGTTGACCGAAGTATTACCCTGCGTGGCACAACCAATGCCGAAGAACTACGGAACATTCGGCGGACAGCGTTAAACAAAGAAAAATATGAACTAAATTCGCTCGTCAGTGAAATACAGAATTCGATTCGAGAAACAGATATTGAAATCAGAGAAACAGAATCTTTTTTGCGCCGTATTCGTCAAAGAATTTTTCCGGCAATCGAAAAGGAAATCAACGATTTATAGAAATTTGCAAAACGCGTAAAACCCGCTAAACTATTGTATATGCAACCAAAAAGTGAAATTGAATCTATGAGTAAACTTGAATTTTTGCGAAAGAAATCGAGTCAAGCTGAATCGGGCGGCGGCGCGGAACGTATCGCAAAACAAAAAGCTCAAGGAAAAATGACTGCGCGTGAAAGAATCGAGTTTTTCCTCGATGATGGAACTTTTGAAGAATTTGATAAGTTCGTCATACATCGTTCAACCGATTTCGGTCTTGATTCGCAAAAATATTTAGGCGACGGCGTGATTACCGGACACGGTTTAGTTGACGGACGCGAGATCTTCGTTTTTGCTCAGGATTTTACTATTTTCGGTGGTTCTCTCTCGGAAACACACGCTCAAAAAATTTGTAAAGTTATGGATTTTGCAATGAAAGTCGGTGCGCCGATTGTCGGTTTGAATGATTCCGGCGGCGCACGAATTCAGGAAGGCGTTGTCAGCCTTGGCGGTTATGCCGATATTTTTTTGAGGAACACACTCGCCAGCGGAGTTGTTCCTCAAATTAGTTGTATTCTCGGACCCTGTGCCGGCGGTGCGGTTTATTCTCCGGCTATTACGGATTTTAACGTGATGGTCAAAGATACTTCATATATGTTCATCACAGGACCCGATGTTATTAAAACCGTTACTCACGAGGATGTTACCAAAGACGAACTCGGCGGCGCTATGACACATAATTCAATATCAGGTGTGGCACATTTTGCGGCTGAATCAGACGAGCACGCTTTACGCCTTACAAGAGAGTTACTTTCATTTGTTCCAGCAAATAATATGGAAAACCCGCCTTTTGTATCTACATTTGATCCCTCGAACAGAACTGATGAAAAACTAAATTCAATCGTTCCTGAAGTTTCAACTCAACCTTATGACATCCGCGATGTTATCAAAATCATTGCTGATGATAATTATTTCTTCGAAGTTCAAGAACATTTTGCCCAAAATATAGTTATTGGATTTGCCAGACTCGGCGGTTTTTCAGTTGGAATTGTTGCTAACCAACCGGCGTTTCTCGCCGGAGTTCTAGATATTAACGCTTCGATCAAAGCTGCCAGATTCGTACGTTTTTGTGATTGTTTTAATATTCCTCTAATAACTTTTGAAGATGTTCCCGGATTTTTGCCCGGCATTAATCAAGAACATGGCGGAATTATCCGGCACGGTGCAAAACTACTCTATGCTTTTGCCGAAGCAACTGTTCCTAAAATTACGGTTATAACACGCAAGGCTTACGGCGGTGCATATTGCGTAATGGCTTCAAAACATATTAGAACCGATATTAATTTTGCTTTTCCAACCGCTGAAATTGCAGTAATGGGAGCGGAAGGTGCTGTTGGAATTCTTTACCGGAATGAATTTAATGATACGACCGATGCGAATGTTTTAAGAAAAGAAAAAATTTCAGAGTTTGAAGAAAAGTTTGCAAATCCATATATTGCAGCGGAACGCGGTTTTATTGATGAAATAATCGAGCCCTCTCAAACACGACCTAAACTAATTAAAGCATTATCACTTTTGCAAAATAAACGCGATACAAATCCGCCTAAAAAACACGGAAACATTCCGCTTTAGGAGCTAAGAAATAGGATTAACTGTCGTGAAGCAGACAGTTAATCCTATTTCTTGCTTTAATATGTTAGTAACGTCATTTCTTAATTTAGCCGGTAATACTTAAACTTATTATTTATGCTAGAAAATATTGCTCATCGTCCGACATGGTCACAGATTAGTTTAAATAATCTAAAAAATAATTTTCATTCGGTAAAAAATTTTGTCGGCAAAGACATTGAATATATGGCGGTAGTTAAAGCCGATGCCTACGGACACGGCGCAGTTGAATGTTCCAAAAAACTCGAATCGGAAGGAGTTGATTGGTTAGGCGTGGCACTCCCTGAGGAAGGTTTAGAATTAAGAAACAATGGAATTACTACCCCGATTCTATGTTTGGGAAGTTTTTGGACTGGTCAGGAAGAATTCTTGTTAGACTACAATTTGACTCCGGTAATATATCAATTAGACTTGGCAGTTAAATTTAACAAAGCCGCAGAAAAGAAAAGTTTATTTGCTAATATTCATATTAAAATTGACACCGGAATGGGAAGAATCGGTGTTAGATTTGACGAAATAAGTGAATTTATAAATGAGTTAAAAAAACTTAAAAATTTGAAAATCGAAGGCATAATGACACATTTTGCTTCTGCCGATAATTTAGAAGAAAATGAATTTACTAACCTACAGATTAAAAGATTCACAGATTCTGTTAAAATGTTTGAAAATAACGGTTTTTATCCTAAGTATAAAGACTTGGCTAATTCTCCCGGAGCTATTGCACATAAAGATTCGAGAAGTAACTTAGTGCGGCTTGGCGGTGTTTTATACGGTTTAGGCGGAGATGTTCTACCTAAAGAGATTGAAAAACCCGAACTTAGCCCTGTAATGTCCGTTTATACGGCAATCACACAACTTAAAGTAGTTCCTAAAGATGAAACTTTAGGTTACAGCAGAACTTTTAGGACAAATCGAAAATCATTGATTGCAACAATTCCAATCGGGTATCAGGACGGATTTGTGCGTTCCCTTTCAAACCTTGGCAGAGTAATTGTTAATGGCTGTTTTGCTCCGGTTGTCGGGAGAATTTCGATGGATTGGACAATAATTGATGTAACAGATATTCCAAATGTTAAGATAAATGATCTGGTTGTAGTAATCGGTAAACAAAATGGTTTGTCTATCTCAGCCGAAGACTTGGCTAAAGATGTCGGAACTATTTCTTATGAAATAACTTGCGGAATAAATCGTCGGGTGGTGAGAAAATTTACTTAAACTAAAACTTTAACTGTGTCATTTCCAAATTTTTCTTCAATTGAAACTCCTATTTTGCAAGAACTCGCGGCAGTTGGCGGTTCGGACAATATTCGCTTTATATATCTAAGACTAATTGCCTATTTTCCTCAATTGAGTCAGCAAGAAATTATGGAAATAAAAACTGGAAAGAGTAAGAATTGGCGTTCAGCCGTTCAACGTGCGGGGAAAAGTCTTGATGACCAAAATTTAATCCGGCGGCAAAAAGGAATTTGGGAAATCACCAAAATCGGCAAGGAGTTGGCAGAAAATCATACTTCAAGTTTTACTTTAACTAAAACTAAGGTGGCGAGTATATCTCATTCAGAAGTTCAACAAATGCTTGTAAGTATCGGACAACAATTATGTTATAATGCCGAGCCAGAGTTCGAATATTATGATGTTGTTTGGCGAACTTCATCTAGTGCATTAAGAATCTCACATATATTTGAGGTTCAGAGTAAAGGGAATATTGACTCTGCTTTTGCTAAACTTAAACGTGGTTACGAAGCACAGCGATCAAAACCTTTTCTGATTATTTCAACCGAACGAGATCTAAATCGGGCAAGAAAATCTTTAAGTCAAGAATTTCAAGACTTAGAAAAAGTTTTGACAATTCTGACATTTCAGCAAATTACAAAAGTTTATAAAAATATCAAAAATATTAGTGAGATTTTGTCTTTATTCTTAGAAAAATAAACAAAAAAAGGAGACACGGATGAATTATCCAATTGATTTAACATTTAAACTTTTGGCTTTAGCCAGCCAGATTTATATCAAAGATGCTAACGGTAATTTAATGGGTTATGTAAAACAGAAACTTCTGAAATTAAAAGAAGATATAAATGTTTTTGCCGATGAAAGCCAAGCCCAGCTTTTGTTTAATATCAAAGCTGACAGAGTAATTGACTTTTCGGCACGGTATAACTTTACTGATGGTCGAGGTCAATTTTTAGGCTCTATCAAACGTCAGGGAAGACGTTCGATCTGGAAGGCAAATTATGAAATTTCTGATTCATCAAATCAAATAATGTTTCATATTAATGAAGAAAATGCGTGGATCAAAGTTGGCAATGCTTTAGTTGGTGAACTTCCGATTATCAGTATTTTTACCGGTTATTTCTTAAACCCGGCATATATACTTTCAGATGGAAATAAAACACCATTTATGAAAATTCAGAAGCAGCCTGCGTTTATGGAAAGTAAATTTCATCTTGTTCCGTCTGCTCAAATTCCGGCAGATAAAGAAACTTTGGTTTTATTAAGTTGTCTGACAATGGTTTTACTGGAACGAGCGCGAGGTTAGAATTTTTACAAAAAGAGTTTTTTCTGCTTTATTTATGAAAAACACGACACCGATTCGGCGGCAATATCTTGAGATCAAAGCTAAGCATCAAGATTCGATTTTGCTTTTTCGTCTGGGCGATTTTTATGAAGCCTTTGATGAAGATGCCAAATTGCTTGCGCGGGAACTCGATATTGTCCTAACATCAAAACCGATGGGGAAAAATATGCGCGTTCCACTCGCCGGAATTCCTCATTTTGTTTTGGAGAAACATCTCGCAACTCTAATTTCGCGCGGTCATCGAGTGGCAATTTGTGAACAAACCAGTTTAATTCCCGTTAGAGGAAATGACGGGAAAAAACTTATTCAGCGCGAGGTCGTTAGAGTTGTGACCGCCGGAACGGTAATCGAGCCGCAACTTCTGGACAGCAAATCAAATAATTATCTCGTTGCATTTATTAGCGACGGCACTAATGCCGGAATTGCCTACGCCGATATTACAACGGGTGATTTTGCCGCAACTGAAATCAATAACAAAGATGCGCTGACCGAGTTACAAAGACTTGCACCGGCGGAAATTTTGATCGCTGAAACCGAAAATGAATTCAGCAATCAAGATTTGCCGAGATTTGTGACAAAGCTAAAGTCCGAATTTTTTGATATTTCAAAAGCGAAAAAAACTATCTACAAACATTTCAACACAAAATCGCTTGAGCCTTTCGGTTTGAAACATTTAAATTTAGCTGTTTCTGCCGTGGGTGCAATAATTTCATATCTGCAACAAACTCAATCACATAATGCCGAACAATTAACCCGTTTAATGAGCTATGACAGCCGTGAATTTATGTTGATTGACAGTCGCACTTTTGGAAGTTTGGAAATTTTTCAGAGCAGTTCCGGTTTGAGTTTGATTGAACTGATTGACCGAACAAAAACTCCTATGGGCGGCAGACTCCTTCGGCGTTGGATTCGTCAGCCTTTGCTCGATGTTGCGGAAATTTTTCGCCGTCAGGAATTTATTTCTTGGCTTAAAGAAAATGTTAAAGAAAGAAATTTACTCTTTCAAACATTATCAGACGTAAAAGACCTTGAAAGACTCTCGGGACGCGCCAAAGCCAATTATATTTCGGCTTATGAACTCAAGGCTTTTGGTAAAAGTTTAAAATTGATTCCGAAAATCAAAGAAATTTTGCGAAAAGATACGGTCAAATTCGGTAAAATTTTAGCCGAACTTCCAATCTGTGAAAAGATTGTAAAATTAATCGAATCCGGCATTTCCGAAGAATTACCTATAAAATATAACGATCAAGTCGGAATTATCCAGAAAGGCTTTTCTATCGAACTCGACGAATTAAGAAAAAAATTAATAGAAGGCAAAGGTTTTCTTGCCGATCTTGAAAAACGCGAACGGCAAAGAACCGGAATTAAAAGTCTGCGCGTTAGTTTTAATAAAGTTTTTGGATATTATATTGAAGTTACCAAACCGAATCTGCATCTTGTTCCTGATGACTACACAAGAAAACAAACTCTCGTTCCCTGCGAAAGATATGTTACGCTCGAATTAAAAGAGCACGAATCTTTTGTCATCCACGCCGAAGAAAGAATAAATGAATTGGAAAATAATCTTTTCCGGCAAATTTGTTCGGAAGTCGGTAAAAATCGTTCCGAAATTTTACTTGCGGCTTCGACCATCGCTTTTTTAGATGTTCTTTGTTCGCTTGCAGAAATTGCCTGTGAATTTAATTATTGCCGTCCCTCGGTTAATGAAACTTCCCTGCTTCGGATAAAAAAAGGCAGGCACGCGACGGTTGAAAATATTCTTGCCGCGCAAAACTTAGAATTTATTTCCAATGATTCTGGTTTAGGCGGCAATGGTGCGCCGCAGATTGCTCTGATTACAGGTCCGAATGCTTCCGGCAAATCAACATATTTGCGGCAAATTGCGTTAATCGTTCTACTCGCGCAAATCGGTAGTTTTGTTCCGGCTGAGGAAGCCGTTATCGGAATCTGCGACCGGATTTTTACGCGCATCGGACTTTACGACAAAATCGGCAGCGGCGAATCAACATTTATGACCGAAATGTTGGAAACTGCCGAAATCCTGCATCACGCCACGCCGCAAAGTCTGATTTTATTAGACGAACTCGGACGCGGAACTTCGACTTATGACGGTTTATCAGTTGCGCGTTCGGTTTTAGAATATCTTCATAATCATCCGAAATTAAAAACGCGGACACTTTTTGCAACTCATTATCACGAATTAGCTGAACTTGAAGGGCTTTTACCGAATTTGGAAAATTTTTATTTCTTGATTGAAGAGAAAAAGGATAAACTTGAATTTAAATACGAACTTTCACGCGGAGTTGCTTTGAAAAGTTATGGCGTTTATGCCGCGCAGCTCGCCGGATTACCAAAACCCGTTATCCGACGCGCCGAAGAACTTTTGGTAAAATACGAAAATGAAAATTCGGTATCAAATTCTAATCAAAACTCAACAAAAAAATTAAACGATCTTGAAAAGGCACTTCTCGAAATTGATTCGGATAATCTTTCACCTGTTGAGGCTCTTATGAAAATTTATGAATTAAAAAAACTTGTCGCGCAGAAAGAAAGAAAAACCTCGATTCGTGAAATAAAAAGAGCATTCGGGTAAAATAGAAATATGTCTTTTTTAAATTTCCCCATCAAAGAATTTTTCTCACGTCTTTATGAAAAGGCTTTTGATGAAGATATTTTCAGCACAGCCGCACAAGTCGCGTTTTATTTTTCATTCGCAATCTTTCCTCTACTTCTGTTTTTAATCAGTTTAATCGGATTAGTTTTAAGTTCAGCCGATGATTTAAGGAGCGAATTATTTTATTACCTCCGCCAAATAATGCCTTTTTCGGCTTTTGATCTTGTTAAAAACACGATTGACGAAGTTACAAAAACAAGTTCCGGCGGAAAACTAACTCTCGGATTTTTCATTGCTCTCTGGTCTGCCTCTGCCGGAATTGACAGTATCAGAATTGCTCTAAATTCTGTCTATAATCTAAAGGAAAAACGTTCGTGGTGGAAAACTAAATTACTTTCACTTTCATTTACATTTGTCCTTACAATTTTAATATCAATCGCACTTGCAATAGTTTTTTACGGTTGGAAATTTATTTCATTCGCTTTAGGTTTGCTGTCGCTCCCGATTCCCGAAGGTTTATTTTTAATATTAATTCAATGGATTTCAATCTTAATAGTTTTATTGTTAGTTTTTGATCTGCTATATAATGTTATTCCAAATCATTCCCCGATCAAATGGAAGTGGGTAACACCCGGAGCAATTGTCGGAATTATTTTATGGCTGATACTTTCATTCGGATTTCGGCTTTATTTGAATTATTACAATACTTACAGCAAAATGTACGGATCGCTCGGAGCAGTAATTATTCTGATGTTGTGGCTTTATCTGACATCACTTGTAATTTTAATCGGCGGTTTAATAAATTCGATTTTAAATGAGTTGAACCAAACGAAACAACCGCTGGCAAATGAGATTAAAGGTGAAACACCAAATAGTTTAGATATTGAAACTTAAAACAAAGAACCTCTTTATTTTTAACCAAATTACAAAAAAAGCTGAGTAAAACCATTTACCTCAGCTTTTTATCTATTGAAACTTAACAAAGCCGCCCGCATTTCGCCTGCGCTGCCCCAACGGTTTTCGACTTCTTTGGCAATCGCCTGCTCAATGACAAAAGCAATTTGCGGCGGGATATTCGGTAATCTTTGAGCCAGCGGAACTATCGGTTTTTCAAAAATGGCTTTGACCGTTTCCGAAATCCCGGCTTTTGGCGAAAGGTCAAGCGCGTGTTTTCCGGTCAAAAGACTGTAAGCCGTCATTCCAATTGCGTAAATATCCGATGGCGGACGAACTTCCTTAAAATCCCGAACCTGTTCAGGCGGCATATAAGCGATTGTTCCGGCGACATCGCCGACCATTGTAACACCGCTCATTCCGGTTTGTTTAAAACTTTTTGCCAAACCGAAATCGGTCAGTTTTGAGGTAAAATTAGGAAAAGTCCCGTCCACCAGAATATTTTGTTCCTTGATGTCGCGGTGAACGAAACCAAGACCGTGAGCGAAATCAAGTGCTGCCAGAGTTTGTTCGATAATTTTAACGACTTCCGGGTAACTAAGTTTGCCGCCCTGATTTTTGGCAAGTTTCGAGGCATCCATTCCGCCGACGTATTCGGAAACAAGATAGACGATTCCGTTGTGCGTGCCGTGTTCGATATAACTGACAATATGCGGATGCTGAAGACTCGCCGCAACTTCGATTTCGCGCATAAAGCGTTTGAGCGATTGTTCGCTGACGGCAACTTCCGGCAAAAGCGTTTTGATAGCAACGGCTCTTCCATCTTTTACCGAACGAGCCAACATCACGCTTCCCATTCCGCCTTGACCGAGCAGGCGAATCATTTGAAAGCCCGGAATAGGCTGCGGATTTTTCCTTAATTTTTCGCGGCAATCATCGCAAACAAAAGAGAGTTTTGCATCGGGTTGCGAGGCTTCGGCTTTCGAGGGAACTCCGCAATTCAAACATTGAACCGTAATTACCGACGGAACTGTATCGGTATTGACCTTTGAAGAAGATAGTTCTTGTCCGGCAGCTGCTCTAACTTCGGTTTTTACTTCGACTTCTAAAACGGTTTCGCCGCCTTGAATGCGGTCACCATTCTTTAAATGCGCGGTTTCAACCCTGATTCCATTGACGAATGTTCCATTGGTCGAACCCAAATCACGCAAGAAACATTGCGGCGGTGCCATCTCCAATAAACAGTGATGTCGAGAGAAAAAACGGTCGTGCGGAAGACAGAAGTGAGCGTCTTCGCTCCGCCCAATCATAAAAGTTTCGTGTTGGTCAAACGTAAAGACCCGACCGCTTTGCGGTCCTGCCAAAACGCGCAAGGTTACTCGCATTATTTTTTAGTTTAATATCGGCTGTTCAAAATCCAAAGTCAAAATGTCCTACTTTCCCCAAATAAATGTTATTTACTTACTTGAAGATCAGAAAACGCCACCGGAACGGCATCGCCGGCATAAATCCCCGGAACTCCCCCGCTATAACCGTCCTTATTTTTTACCGAATCAATCTTTTGATCGTTTATGTAAAGAGTGATTTCTCCGTCTTTATCACGAACTTCGAGAACATTTTTTTGAGTTCCGTTTTTGATAATATTTGATTTAGTCCATTTGACTATGTCGGTTTCTTTACCCGGAGAATGTGTTACAACTCTATATCTTTGTTTATCAGCATCTATTATAAAACCATAATCCTGCGTCAAAGGTTTGGGATTACTATGAAAAATCAAACCATAACCTAATCTTGAAGGCTTTTCTTCAACATTTCTGATAGTAACTTTGGTAGTCGCATTATCAGTTTGATAAACAGTCGAGGCAACTAAAACATAGTAATAACCTTTTTGTTTTGTTCCCATTATAAATTCACCGTCTTTATATTCGGAAGTTGCATACTCCGGATTCGTTTCTGTCCATTTTGACAGATCAATTTTACTGACTTTGCTGCTATCGGTGGTCGGCGTTTTTTTATTTTCAAGATCAATCGTTCTATTATCGTTGTTGGGCGCAGTCGAAGTATCTATATTTGCAAAAAACAAACCGATTCCAACCAAACCGCCGCCGCAAACCACCACGACTGCCGCTAAAATTCCCAGAACCCAAATCCAACTTTTCGATGATTTAGCCGGTGCTTGCGGCGTTTGATAAGTCGGAGTTGCACCCCAATTCGGCTGAGATTGTTGTTGTTGCTGCTGATGTCCCCAAGTTGGCGGAGTCGGATTATTTACAGGCTGATTCGGCGAAGTCGGACGAGGCGTACTCATCATCACGGTTTCCGGCAATTTGTCTTCTTTCGGTGCAGAGTTTGCCTGACTCAAAACCGCGCCGTCATCAAGACAGAAATTCAAATTTTCATCATTGTAAGTTTTTTGACATTTTGGACAGATTTTCATTATGTTTACCTATGTAATTATTAAATGCTTAAAAACTAAATTTTTCATTATATTTCTTTTAACGTGGGAATAACTAAAATAGTTTGTTAATAATAAACTAATTTAGTTAAAAATAATACATATAAATTAATTTAAACTATATCCGCATTTTCCGCAAAATTTAATATTAGTTGGGAATTCTCCGCGACATCGAGGGCAAACTCTGTTATCGGAAGTCGGAAAACTTTGCGGAAAATTTGAAGTAAAACCACGCGATTGGTTGGTCGGCACGCTCGCGGTTTGACCTAAACTCAGACCGCAACGACCGCAAAATTTAGAATTTTGCGGCAACGGAGAATGACATTTCGGGCAAGGAAAAGTCGGACTAATTTCGCCCTCACTGACCATTGTAAATGACCGATTTCCGCAACGACCGCAAAATTTCACGCCTTCGGCAAATCTCGATTTACAGTTTGAACAGGCAACAATTCCGGGCATTAAGCTGGATTTTGCGCCAATCGAACTGCTTCCCTGAGAAGACGAAGGCTGACTTGAAGTTCCTCGAAGTTGTCTTAATTCGGCTTGAATTACTTGTTCATTTGCACCTTCACGCAGTTCGATAACCCGTTCATCATCTTTTTCGCCCGCTTTTGAAACTCTCAAAATATGTTGTCCGGCGGGAACTGTTGATAAAATTAACCTGCCCGAACTTCCGACACTTCCCTTCCTTTCATCATTGACATAAACCTCCGCGCCGATTGGAGCTAAAATCACAAGTCTGGAAGTTCCGCTTTGAACATTTTCATCAAACCCCTCAGCCGCTTTTTCCAATTCGTCAATCCATTTGGCAACGGTTTCACTTCGCTTTGCCGGATCAATTTCCAGCGCATTCATTATTACTTTCTCGACTTCTTTTGGAATATCAGAACGAATTTCGGACAAAGGCGAAGGTGTGTGCATAATTTTTTGCATCACAAGTTCCATTAAATCGCCTGTAAATGGTGTTCTTCCACCCAACATCAGGTATGCAATTGTGCCGATAGCATAAACATCTGCGCGAACATCAACACCGATTTCCGGCTGCATTTGTTCCGGTGCCATAAATTCCGGCGTTCCGATAATTCCGCGTGAAGACGGCGTAGCTTTTGAACTCGCGTCGGTTACGGTTTGATTGACGAGTTTTGCCAAGCCAAAATCTCCGACTTTGATAAATCCGTCGCCTCTGCCTTTGGTCATTATGAAAATATTGGCAGGTTTTAAATCACGGTGCAAAACTCCGGCTTCGTGCGCGGCTTCAACGCCGTCGGCAATTTGTCTCAGCAATCCGACCGCACGTTTTACCGACAAAGTTCCTTCTCTTCTTAAGAGCCGATGAAGCGTTTCGCCCTCGACATATTCCATTACAAGATAAAAAACGCCATCGTCAGATTCGCCGAAATCGGTTACATCAACAATATTCGGATGTCGAATCGAAGCCGCCGACATTGCTTCACGTTCAAATCTCGCAATTGCCTCGCCTTCTTGCAGATCATCGCTGTTTAGAATGTCCTGTCTGACTGTTTTGACTGCAACTCTTCGCGTTCCCAGATTTTTGTCATTGGCAAGATAAACTTGTCCCATTGCCCCGCGTCCAAGCCGTTTTTCCAGCAAATAACGTCCCGCAAGTAATTGTGGTCCGGGAAGACTGAGCCGCGTCTGAGTTTGGTCGTTCGGACAAAAATTTACATCATCCGAATAACAAATTTCACATTTTGGACATTCTTTCATTTTTCTATTTTCACTGATTATCGTGCCAAATTCCAAATAGTGAACGAAAAAACTTTATTTATTTGCAAAGTTCAACGGCTTGAACTTTGTCTATTATAGTTGTTATAATCCGATTCTGTTAATTCGGGGCGTTAGCTCAGTTGGTAGAGCAACGGACTCTTAATCCGTGGGTCGCAGGTTCGATACCTGCACGCCCCACCAAATTAACATTTAAATTACAATCATTTTTTTTAACACAAAGACAAATTCTTTCGGGTTCGTCTTTTTGCATTTTAAAACACAATTTTAAGACTTTTTCCAAAAATAATACGTCTAAACCGATGAATGCAAAAAGTTTTGTGTTCAAAAAGCGCGTTTGGTATTCTTCTCGTGCAAAATTTGTTGAAAAACACGAGTAAATGATAAGTAATTTATCGGATGAGCAATTGGTCGAATTAGCTGTCGGAGAAAACCCGGAGGCGTTTGGTCAAATCGTAACAAGGTGGGAGCGAAAAATCTTCGCGCTCTGCTACGGTATGCTCAATCGGGAAGACGAAGCGAAGGACGCAGCGCAGGAAACATTTATTGCGGCTTATAAAAACCTAGCCAAATTTCGCGGCGATGCAAAGGTTTCGAGTTGGCTGCATCGAATCGCAGTGAATCAATGTTTGACAACAAAACGCAAAAATAAAAGCCGTTCGGAAAGTTTTTTAGATGAAGAAAGTAATGAACAGGAAAGAGTTTTTGTTGCCCCTGCAAATCTATCGCCATTGCGGAAAACAGAACAAAACGAGCGTCTTTTGTTGATAAGACAAGCAGTTAAGGCTTTGCCGATTGATTTAAGAGAAGTCGTGATTATGAAGGAATTTGAAGAAATGACGTTTCAGGAAATTTCCGAAACTTTAGAATTGCCTCTCAGCACTGTCAAAAGCCGACTTTATACCGCGCTCAAACAGCTACGTCTAAAATTGGAAAGAAGTCCGATTGAAGTTTTATAAGGTTCAGAGAGATTATGTCGAATAATAATCATTACAATTCACCTTGCGGGTTTGCCGAAGATTTGGTTTCATACCTTTACGGCGAAATAGATTCCGCTGAAAAAACCCGATTTGAAAGACATTTAGATGATTGTTCAAATTGCGGAAAAGAACTTGCCGGATTCGGGTTTGTGCGTTCTTCAATCGGTGATTGGCGCGAAGAAATGTTTTCGGTCTTGGAAACTCACAAAATCGAGATTCCTTATATTGAAAAACAAACATTTGTTAAAACATCTGTAAATTCAAACGATTCGCTTTCCTGGCTTGCCTCGTTAAGAAACGTATTTTCTCTATCTCCAACTTGGGCGACTACAACCACAGTGTTTGCGTCTATTGCTGTTTTAGTCGGAATTACAATTTTCGCGCTTAATTTTTCTTACTCAAACCAAGTTTTGGAAGCAAAAATCATTGGAAATACTAGCCAAAATGGTGTGAATGCTGAAAGGGTTGAAATTGAATCCGCAAATCAACCTGAAGAAAAAGATCGGACGAATCTGAGTTTAGCTGGTGAAAAGACTTCTGAAAACAACGATCTGAAAATTAATAAAAAAAATTCACTTCCAGAAAAGATTGTTGCGGAAATTACTCCAAAATCAATTAAAATTCCTAAAAATTCACGGGAAAACAAAAAACCAAGTGATAAAACGATGGCAAATACAAATATTAATCCGGGAAAAAATTCAAACACTTCCAAGAGCGGAAATATTGAAGTTCCGAAACTTACTAATTTTTCCGAAGAGGAAGATAATTCTTTGCGGCTTGCTGATTTATTTGATGAAGTCGGTTCAAAATAATTTTTTATCGAGGTTATGAAAATGAAAAACCTATCTCTTAAAACACTTTTTCTTAGCACAATTTTTTTGCTTTTTTCAATCTTTATTGTAAATGCACAGATTGATTCAAGCAATAATATTCCGCCGCCGGAAAATGAACCTGTTGGTCGTCAAAATTTATTACGTGATTTGGGTTTATCAAAAGATCAAATTCAGCAAATTCGCAAGTTAAATGCCCTGAGAAGACCTTTAATGCAAGATGCTCAACAACGTCTTCGTGAAGCTAACCGGAATCTCGATCAGGCAATTTATGCCGATGTGGTTGATGAAGCCGCCATTCAAATTCGATTAAAAGAAGTTCAACTTGCTCAAGCTGATGTCATTAAAATTCGTGCTTTGAACGAATTGGAAGTCAGAAAAATTTTAACCCCAGAACAATTGGTAAAATTTCGTGATTTGCGCGAAAGATTTATGAATCGAGTGAAAACCAATCAGAAAAACCGTCAGCTAAATATTCCGAATCGCGACTTAAACAATCAAAACTCAAATCCACCGTCAGAGAAACAAAATTTTCGTCAAAAACCTTAGCTTTTTAGAATTTTTAATTTTCTTTTCTAGTTTTTTGAGCTGATTTTATTAAATCGGCTCTTTTTTTATTTGTTGTTTTCTGCGCTTCGTTGTAACCTTTGTAAATAATTTTGTAATTTAATAATTAAGTAAGTTTGCTTTTTTCAATAATTAAGAAAACCGAAATTTATTTTTCAAGGATATTTTTGTAAATCAATCGCTGTTAAATGAATCTACTCAAACAAATTTTATTGGAATTACAGGAACTTAGTATTCTGATTTTCCGTGCGTTTTTGAGCATTTTTTCAAAACCGCGATATTTCGGCGAAACTATTAAGCGAATGGATGTGATCGGAGTCGGTTCGCTGCCGATTATATTGCTGACCGGATTTTTTACTGGCGGAGTTTTGACTTTACAAACATTTCCAACGCTGGCATATTACGGCGGTCAAGGACAGACCGGACAACTCGTTGCATTTACATTAATTAGAGAGCTGGGTCCGGTTTTGTCAGCTTTAATGGTTGCCGGCAGAATTGGTTCGGCAATTTCTGCGGAACTCGGTTCGATGGTTGTTTCACAACAAATTGACGCAATGCGGGCTTTCGGAACTGATCCGGTTCGCAAACTTGTTCTACCAAGAATTATTGCTTTAATAACAATGCTTCCTTTATTAACCGTTGCTGCCGATATTTCCGGCATCATCGGCGGTGGTGTGGTCGCATCTTACATTTACAATCACGATTACAATATTTTTGTTTCCTCGGCACGAACCGGAATCACAATCGAAGATATAATCGGCGGAGTAATAAAACCCTTATTTTTCGGCTTAGTTATCGGAAGCATCGCCTGTTATAAAGGTTTAAGCACAAAAGGCGGAACGGTCGGTGTCGGTCGTTCGACGACAAATGCCGTTGTTTTATCCTCAATCGTCGTAATTATTCTTGATTTCTTTCTATCCAGAGGTTTGCAGAATATTCTCGGCACGAAACCGATTTAGAAATTATAATCAAACTCTAATAAATATGTTGTCAGAGCAAAGCGAATTTGAAAATAAAAAACCGGAATTTCTTGAACAAGAAACTGAATTAACTGATTTAGAAGAACCGGTTGATAATATTACGCGAGTTGTTCCGGCAATTGAATTCAGAGATGTCGAACTTGCCTTCGATGATAAAATCATTCTTGACAAAGTTAGTTTTAAGGTCAGACGCGGCGAAACAAAAATGATTTTAGGACGCAGCGGCGGCGGAAAATCAACAATTATTCGTTTAATCTTAGGTCTTTTAAAACCCGATGGTGGACAAATTTTGATTGACGGTGAAGACATTACCGATTATACCGAACAACAGATGTTTGAAGTCCGCAAAAAAATCGGAATGGTTTTTCAGGAAGGTGCGTTGTTTGATTCGCTATCGGTTTATGATAACGTGGCATACCGTCTCAATGAACAAGGCGTTGACGAAGCCGAAGTAGAAACTCAAGTTCGGCGAATGCTGCAATTTGTGGATTTGGAAGATGCAATTGATAAAATGCCGAATGAACTTTCCGGCGGTATGCGTCGCCGCGTTGGAATTGCCCGCGCACTTGTTGGCGATCCCCAGATTGTAATGTTTGATGAACCGACTGCCGGACTAGATCCGCCAACTGCGCGGACAATTTGCGAATTAGCCATAAAATTACGCGATCTTGAAGACGTTTCTTCAATTTTTGTGACGCACGAAATGAACAATCTTGAATATCTTTCGTCTGAATATGCGATAATTGATGAAAACGGTGAGGTAAAATTCGAACTTGAAGGTGAAACACTTTGTTTAATCAATACCGAAATTATTATGCTCAAACAGGGGAAAATAATTTTTAGTGGGAAAGATGAAGAACTTCAAGCAGTCGAAGACCCTTATATTAAGAGGTTTCTGCGTGGAAAATGAGTTTTTTGTAAGGAAAATATTTTATGCCATCATCTGAAAGACATCTAGGGTTTAAGCAATTGCGCGTCGGAATTTTTATTCTAGTCGGACTTGCGGTTTTGGGTTTTCTGATTCTAAATTCGACGGGTGATTTTAATCCGTTCAAAAAAACTTTGAATCTAAAAGCGCGATTTAAGACTGCTGACGGTCTGCGCGAAGGAGCAGAAGTTCAATTAGCCGGAGTTCACATTGGAAAGGTCAAAGAAATAAGACTTTTACCGCCCGATAGCCCTGAAGATGCCAAGATCGAAGCGATTATGACCGTTGATCAACTGCTTAACGGACGACCTATCTCAGACCGAATCAAAACTGATTCGACTGCTCAATTAATTGCAACTTCAGTTTTAGCAAATGATAAAACAATCAACATCATACCCGGAACTCAAACAGCGGCGGCAGTTACGGAAAATGACGTTCTCGATTCAAGCGAAGCGATTTCTATCAATCAATTAACCCAAACCGGAAATGAACTATTACAGCAAATCAATAAACTTTCTATTCCAACTAATGAAATTTTAAACAAAGCTAATCAGGGCGAAGGCACGCTCGGCAGAATTATCAATGATGAATCGCTTTACAAAAATCTCGATGCAACAATGAGTGAAACAAAGTTGACGATGTTAAAAGTTCAAAATATTCTCGAAAGCGTGAAATCCGGTGACGGAACTGCCGGAAAACTTTTAAATGATCCCGAACTTTATAACAATTTGAACAAAACCGTGGTTCAATTGGATGAAATTTCAAAAAACCTGCGTGAAGGTCGCGGAACTGCCGGAAAATTTTTAACCGATGACGCAATTTATAACGAAAGCCGTGCCGCTATTGCCGATCTAAGAGTTTCTGCCAAAAAACTCAATGCAATTGCCGACGATGTGAAACTTTTGACAAACGATCTTAATGAAGGAAAAGGAACTGCCGGAAAATTTCTCAAAGATGATCAGATTTATAATGAAGCAAGAGTTGCCATTGCCAAACTTAATTCGACAACCGAGAAGTTCGAAACACTTCTCGGCGATGTTCAAAGCGGGAAAGGAACCGTTGGTAAATTATTTACGGACGAAACACTTTTCAACAATTTAAATCAAACAACATCTAATATCAACCAACTTTCATCAGAAAGTACCAAACTGATTTATGATTTCAGGCAAAACCCTAAAAAATATTTAACAATAAACTTTAAGTTGTTTTGATCAAATATAAAAAAATGCGAAGGTCAGTCATAACCTTCGCATTTTTAATTATGGTGCTGAGGGCGGGACTCGAACCCGCACGGATCGCTCCACACGCCCCTCAAACGTGCGCGGCTACCAATTACGCCACCTCAGCTTGGGATAAATTATCTATTTCTCAAAATCAGGAATTATTTTGTTTCCGGTTTCTTTTCTTCAGCTTTATTTGCTTCCAACTTTTTTTCTTCAACTTTCTTCCCGGTCAAATTGGCGTTTGATTCGGTATTTGCCGGAGCAGTAGTGTTTGCATTTCCGGCAATTGAATCCGGCGAATTTGAATTGGTATTTGTATCAACCGCCGTATTTGAGTTTGCATCAACCATTGTATTAGCATTTGCATCCGCTTCAATTGCTGGTGCGGTCGAATTTGAATCGCCCGTCGTTTGCAAAACCGAGATATTTCCGGTTAAAGCAGGCATTGAAAGCAAAAGCGCAGAAAGCATAAAAATTGTTGCCGCGATAATCGTCAATTTTGACAAAACGCTTTGTGCGCCACGCGGTGTGAAAGCTGTGCTTGAAACATTGCTCGTAAAAAGCGCACCGGCATCTGTTTTACCGGGTTGCAAAAGAACTGAGCCGATCAAAACGATACAAGAAACAAAAAATAATCCGTATAAAAAATAAGCCAATGTTCTACTCCAAAACTACTTGTAATTTACAATCCGTGCGAAGCTCTCAGCTTTTAGACTTGCTCCGCCGACCAATGCCCCGTCAATATCTTCTTCGTTCATTAATTCTTTAATGTTTTCGGGTTTGACCGAACCGCCATAAAGAATTCTCGTATTTTCCGCCGTTTCGTTTCCGTGTTTTTCGGCGATGAACGAACGAATGAATGCGTGCATTTCTTGAGCCTGTTTCGGCGAGGCTGTTTTACCAGTTCCAATCGCCCAAACAGGCTCGTAAGCGATTATGATACGTTCCATATCGGAAACTGTCAAACCGTCAAGTCCGCCTTCGAGTTGTTCTTTGACGACATTTTCCTGATTTCCGGCTTCCCTTTCCGGCAGCATTTCCCCAACGCAAACAATTGCCGTCAAACCGAAATGGAGACACGCGCGGGTTTTCATATTTACGCTTCTGTCGGTTTCACTATAAAACTGTCGTCTTTCCGAATGTCCGATAATTATGTAGGATGCTCCGACATCTTTTATCATATCGGCGCAAACTTCGCCCGTATGTGCGCCGTGTTCGGTTTCGGTCGCGCAATTTTGCGCCGCAACCTTAATATTCGAACCTTCGAGTCTGTCGCCAACTGTTTTCAAAGCCGTAAAAACCGGCGCGATCACAATTTCGCAATGATTCGCATTCGCCACCAAAGGTTTTAATTCAAATGCAGTATTAACCGCTTCATCGTGCAGTTTATACATCTTCCAATTTCCGGCAATTACAGGTTTTCTCATAAATTATCCAAATTTATCATCGTCGCGTCCCACCAACTTCCATAGCCTGATTCTTTTACTTTAACACGCAGATTTTCGAGAATTTTAACATCGGCTTTTTCGTGTGTGTGTCCGCAAAGAACAGTCATTTGACACAAAGGATTTTCGGTCATCACTTCTAAAAGCATATC
>JBBSAX010000083.1:0-19734 GCA_038251885.1 Pyrinomonadales bacterium
GAAAAACCAACCGAACGCAAAATTATTCGCAATGCAGAATTGAGGTTGGAATCTGACGCGCCGGAAGAAGCGCAGCAGAAAATTACCGCGATTGCCGAAAGCAAAGGCGGGTTTGTCATTGAATCTACGCAGCAAGGCAGCGATGTTACATCGGTCAAGCGCGATACTGTAACGATGACGATTCGAGTTCCGGCGGCGAAATTTAATGAAACTTTAGACGAAATTCGCAAGACGGCAAACCGCGTAATCGTCGAAACCGTCAAAGGTCAGGACGTGACGGAAGAATTTATTGACATTGAAGCGAATCTGAAAACTAAAAAAGCTCTTGAAGAACAGTTTTTAGAAATAATGAAGCGTTCAAATTCGGTGGCAGACGCGCTCAATGTTCAACGCGAATTGGCAAACGTGCGCGGCGAAATCGAGAAGATCGAGGGCAGAAAAAGATTTTTAGAAAATCAATCGAGTCTTTCAACCATAAAGGTTACGCTTCAAACTCCGACGGCGATTTCAGGAAGTTCAAAGGGATTTTTCTACCGTTTAACCGAAGCACTCAGCACGGGATTTGACGGCGCATTAAGTTTTATACTGTTTTTTATTACGGCAATAATTGCGATTCTGCCATTTTTGATTCTGGTAGTTTTGCCAATCTATCTTCTTTTGCGATACTTTTGGAGAAAGTATAGTTGGAAAAGACGCACCAAAGTTCACGATACCGTTGACATTGTAGCGGAAGAGATCAAAGACGAATAACAAATGGAAAGAATTTTTCAAATTTCAGCGGTGATTCTCGGCGGAATCGCCGCTTATTTTTTTTGGACGGGATATAAAGACGGCGCATTTGTCGCAACAGTTCTCGGTGCGGTTTCATTCTTTTTGAGCATTCGTGTTCAGGTCAAAGGCAGATTGAGCGAAAGAGAGCGCGAAAGATTAGCGTTAGAGGAGGAAGAATTATTGAGATTGGAAGAAGCGGAAGAATCAATGGATTTTAAAACTGAAAGAGAAGATCTAATTACTGAAAATCGAAAATAAATAGATGACCGGAGCGCAAGCATCTTGCTTGCAATGAGCGCGTGAGCGCGAAAAAAAAGTTTGATTGGAATAAATTTTAACTGAAATTAAACGATGTATTCGCCGCTTGCAAGATGATGCAAGCAGGGATGCTTGCACTCCCGTCAAAAGATTAAATGAACGAAGAAAACAAAGAGCAAAAATCAAAGAAAAAAGATCGAAAACGAATCGTCATTGCGCCTTACGGTTCGCTCGGCGATCTTCATCCGATGCTGGCTTTGGCTTTGGAACTTCGGATGCGCGGACACGATATTGTAATAAATACTTTGGAGAATTACCGCGAAAAAATTGAAATTTTGGGTTTTGAATTTTTTCCTCTGCGACCTGATGTTGATGTTGAAAATCGTGAACTGGCGCGGGAACTAATGGACGCGAAAAACGGAACGGAAAAGATTATTAAAGACTTAATGATGGCGAATTTGCGTCCGATGTATGAAGATTTAATGACGGCGACGGAAGGTGCGGATGCTCTTATTTCGGGCGAAATCGTTTTTGCCGCGCCGTCGGTTGTCGAGAAAACCGGCATCAAATGGATCACGAATTCGCTTGCGCCAATCTCGCTTTTTTCGGCGCACGATCCGAGCGTTTTCCCGAATGCCGAATGGCTTCAGCATCTACATTTTCTAGGCGCGGGATTTCATAAAGCACTTTTTTACGCGATTCGCGGAACGATAAAAAATTGGTATCTTCCGTATAAAAAATTTCGCCGTGAGCTTGGTCTAAACCCGAAACACGATCCGATTTTTCAAGATAAATATTCGAATTTGCTTCATCTCGCAATGTTTTCAAAAGTTCTCGGAAAACCGCAACCGGATTGGCATTCCCCGACTTTGCAAAGTGGGTTTTGCTTTTACGACGGTCAACAGGATTTAGGCGTAATGCCCGAAAAATTAACGGAATTTTTAGATGCGGGCGAACCGCCGATCATTTTCACTTTAGGAAGTGCCGCCGTAATGGATGCGCGGGATTTTTTCGAAGTAAGCATAGAAGCCGCGCAGATGTTGGATCGCCGCGCCGTTGTTCTTTATGGGATTTTTAATCGACCGCCGGAAATAATGGAAAATGGAAAATGGAAAATGGAAAATGAAGTGAACGGACATCCGCAAATTGCCGGTTTTGATTACGCGCCGTATTCGCAGATTTTTCCGCGTGCGGCGTGCGTCGTTCATCAAGGCGGAGTCGGCACGACCGCACAGGTTTTGCGTGCCGGAGTTCCCGCTTTGATTATGCCTTATTCGCACGATCAACCCGATAATGCGGCGCGATGCAAGCGAATCGGCGTAGCGGAAATAATTTCGCGCGATGATTATTCGGCAGACAATGCAGCAGACGAATTGGAAAATCTGCTTGAAAATCCCGAATATAGAGAAAAAGCGGTCGAGGCAAGCAAAACTGTCAAAGTCGAAAACGGCACAAAAACGGCGTGTGATGCGATTGAATTTGTCTTGAAATAGCCGAAAATTTACATCAATAAAAGTTATCAAACTTTGCACAATGAGAAATCAGACAAATTTTATGAAATAATTATCATCCAACGAGCGTTAAATGCCGATAAATTAATGCTTTTGCAAAATGCCGTAAATAACTCGTGAATCAAATCGAAAATTAGCGTAAAATAGAGATTTAAAGGAGTTGGGAAAATGGAAAAAACAATTACATTTGAAATGAAGGAAGGAGATCAAAAGAAATTTGAGAGTCTTTTAGATAACACTTTGGAAGTTCTACAACGATTAGAAAAAGAAAGTCCTGAACGTGAAGCCAGAATTAAAAAAATTCAAGCTGAAACCAAAGAAATAAAGAAAGATATTCAAAAAGAGTTGGCGATTTTAACCGAGCGAAATGAGCGTTTGAGTTTGGTTTAAGAGAAAATAAATGTTGGAAAAAATTTACGAACTTCTTGCGAAAGTATTTAAACTGACTACAAATGTTGAACTTCACGATAAACAAATCGAAAAACTTAATGAAGAAGTTAGAGAACTCAACAGACTTTACAGAGATTTAATAATTGCGATAAATCGTGTTTCCGACCGACAGGAATCGGAACGTGAGAAAATCCTGACTTTGGTAGAGAATCAATTGCTTAGATTTGAACGCCGACTGCCTTCTGGAAAAGAAAAAAATGATGAAAAAGATTAGTTTAGTTTTAATAATTTTGATGTTTGGTATTTCGGCTTTCGCGCAGATGTCCAGAAAACCTTCGCCTTCGCGTGAGCCGAAAGGTGTGATGTCGAAAAAGCCGGACACCGACAAACGCTCTTTGCTCAAAATAAATTCGCGCGAAGATTTTAATTCGGTTGCGCGGGTTTATCATCAGGGAACACCGTATTCGCTGCCGCATGTAATGTTCGTCATTGACCGTCGCAATAAAAATAAAATCTATTTTGTTAATTCCCAAAAATTTCGATTCCACAAAGATTTTCTTCTGGCAAATTACTTGATTCCGCGCAACGGAAATGTTTTTGAGGAAATTTATATCAATCAAAACCGGCGTTTTATGGTCGGAACGATTGCTTGGCAAACTCCGGTCGAAAAATTTACGTTTGAACTTTGGGAAGGCGATCTGGCTTCCGACAAACTCATCAAAATGGCTTACGATACGATAAACGCCGCATTTTTTGAAGAAGTGGCGTATAAGCCGAATTCGATTCGTCAGGATGAAGAATCGGAAAACTTGGGTATAACGCGAATCTCGGCGGATGAAATTCAAAAAAATCAGGAATATCTCGCCTTAAACACAGGAAAAGCAATCGGACGAATTCACATTATTGACAAACTCGATGATACGGTGGAAATCGGTGATAATGAGATTTTAGTCTTAAAAGAATTGCCTTTGAATTTGCCGCCCGTTCGCGGAATTATTATTGCAAAACCTTCAACTCCGCTTTCGCACGTCAATATTTTAGCCAAAGGCTGGGGAATTCCGAATGTTTATATCAAAGATGCCGACAAATTGTTTGAGGAATATGACACTTGGTGGGTGGAACTCGACGCGGATTTTACCGAATATAAGTTGAAGCGACTTGTAGATTATAAACCCGGCGAAGCTCCCGAAATTCCGCTTTCTGAAGGTCAGACCGACGCGCCCGCAGATTTGAAGATTACAAAAATCGCTTCTTTGCGCGAAATGCGTAAAAAAGACAGCCTTGCTTACGGCGGAAAAGCCGCGAATTTGGGCGAATTGATCAACGCAAAAATTCCGAACACGATTGTGCCGGACGGTTTCGGGATTCCGTATCATTATTACGACAAATTTATGGAGAAAAACGGATTCGACAAAATTATTTATAACTACGGTTATGATAATGATTTCGTCCACAATCCGCGTATTCGCCGTCAAAAATTGGAAGAATTTCGTGCGACGATTCAAAACGGTGTGATGGATGAAGATTTAAAAGCCGAAATTATCAAAAAATGGACAATCGAACTCGGCGGAAAACCCGTTTTCGTCCGCAGTTCTTCAAACGCCGAAGATTTGCCGAATTTTAGCGGCGCAGGACTTTATACGACGGTTAAAAACGTCAAGGAAGAAGAGAAAATCATCGAAGCCGTCAAGACCGTTTGGGCTTCAATGTGGAATTTCGACGCTTACGAATCGCGCGTCAGAAATTATGTCAATCAATCGAGCGTGCAAATGGGCGTTTTCGTTCAAGTCGGTGTAAATATGGACAGCGGCGGCGTGATGATTACAAAAGACCCGTTTGATCCTGAAAACTTAAATGCGCTTTATGTCAGTGCGGTTTGGGGACATAACGATCCGATTACAGGAAATAAATTTGTCCCCGAACAATTACTCTTTAATCCGAAATCAAATGCCATTCAGGTTTTAACGCTTTCTCAGCAGGAAAGTGTTTTAAAATTCGGTGAAAATGGTGATTTGATTGCCACAGATGAAAAGCCGAAACGCAGAGTTTTAACCGATGCTAATGTTCGTGCGTTAATTCAAGTTGCAAAAAGAATCAAAACTATTTTCGGCAGCAAAAAGGAACAGGACATCGAATGGGGAATTATGAATGGGAAGATTTACTTGCTTCAGGCGCGTCCGTATATTGATAATAGGTTTTAAGAAAATTGGAAATTGTGAAAATATAATGAGAAAAATAATAATTTTAACTTTAGTCGCAATGTTTGCAGTCGCTTGCGGGAATTCACCGCAAACAACTGCCGTAAATAACCAACAAACTAATGTCAACGTCGCAATCAAAACGGAAAATAATTCGATGACTGTTTCGAGTCATTCACAGAATCAGACGGAAACTGTGAAAGTTCCGGCAAAATCCGATCCAAACGGCGGTTCGCCAATGGCAAAATCGGTTGATGTGACGAAAATGACCGAAAATATTGACAAAGCAAAAGCCGCTTACGAAAAGAATGCAAAAAGCGATGAAGCCAAAAAGACTCTGGCAAAAGCATATTTTGAAAGAGCATTTGCTTTGACCGATGCCGCGCAATACCGCGCTGCGCTCGGCGATTTTCGCAAGGGATTAAAACTCGATCCGACCGATGAAGATGCGAAAAAAATGCACGATCAAATCATCAGTATTTTTGAATCAATCGGACGCGAACCGCCGAAAGAGGGCGAAGAACCGCCGCCGATGCCGATTGGTAAATAGTCTTTACTGGACAAAATCAGGCATCAGAAATTAAACTAAACAGTTTGAATTCATTGAAAATTATTTAATAGACGGAGAGATTTAATAAAATTTTATGGGAAAATCAGCGAATGATTTAAGAAAAGGTAACACGATTATTCTTGATGGTGTGCCTTGCAAAGTTATGGAATTCAGCCGCAATCAGCCGGGAAAAGGCGGCGCGATTGTGCAAACTCGCCTTAGAAATCTGGTGACGGGAAGTTCATTCGATCATCGTTTTCGTTCGAGTGAGAATGTCGAAAGAGCGGTTTTAGATCAGCACGAAATGGAATATTTGTATTCCGACGGCGAATCGCATCATTTTATGAACACCGAAACTTTCGAGCAAATCGGTATGAGCGAAGACGATTTAGGCGATGCTGCAAAATGGCTGATGCCGGGATTAAAAATCATCGTCGAATTTTACGGAGATGCACCAATCGGTATTGAACTGCCGCAAACGCTTGATTTGGAAATCGTCGAAACCGAACCCGTTTTAAAAGGCGCGACTGCTTCCAATTCAAATAAACCCGCAACGCTCGAAAACGGAGTAACAATGTATGTTCCGCCGTTTATGACCGTCGGCGAAAAAATCCGTGTCAATCCGACAGAAGAAAAATATCTCGAAAGAGTTAAATGATTTTCTAAATCGTTTAATGATTAAATTTGTGAAAAGCCCGGCGATTTGCTAGGCTTTTTTTATTTAATGCAATTGTGGGAAATGGAATGAACAGATGTATTTTTTGTATAGTTTTTTATTAACTTTCGGTTTTATTTTGTTGCTTCCACGTTTTCTCTTTGATGTCTTGCGAAAAGGCAAATATGCCGCCGGTTTTTGGCAAAGACTCGGATACATTCCCGAATTTACAAAAAGCATAAACCCCGTTTTATGGATTCACTGCGTTTCAGTCGGCGAAACAAATGCCGCACTTCCGCTTGTCAGAGAAATTTTAGCAAACCATCCGAATTATCGTCTGGTCGTTTCGACAACAACTAATACGGGACAGGATTTGGCGCAGAAACTTTACGGCGATCTGGCGGATTTGATCTTTTATTTTCCGTTTGATTGGAAATTTTCGGTGCGCCGCACGCTTAATAAAATCAAACCGAATATCATTTTATTGATGGAAACCGAACTCTGGTTCAATTTTGTCCGCGAAGCCGACAAAAGCGGCACACTTGTTTTTATTGTCAACGGCAGACTCTCCGAAAAATCCTTAAATCGCTATCTTTACATCAAGAAATTTATGGGGCGCGTGTTGCATCATATAACGCTTGCTCTAATGCAGGATAAAGCCGATGCAAGCCGCATCAAACAACTCGGTATCAGCAAAAAAAGGGTGAAAATCACGGGCAATATCAAATTTGATCAAAGCCTCGAAGGAAGTAATGATAGAGTAACTCTTAAATTGAAAAACCGTTTTGATATTACAGAAGATACGCCCTTGATCATTGCGGCAAGCACGCATTCGCCGGAAGAAGAATTAATTTTGGAAGCCTTTAAGATAATTTCAAAAAAACTGAGTAATATTTCGCCGCTTCTTCTGCTTGTGCCGCGCCATCCCGAAAGATTTGCAAAGATTGCCGAACTTGTCAAAAATTCAGAATTTGAATTTGCCATACGTTCTGAAAATCCTTCGGAAAATGATAAAAACGCCAGAATAATTTTGCTCGACAGCATCGGTGAATTACGTTCGGTTTTACCATTAGCGGAAATTGTTTTTGTCGGCGGAAGTTTGATTCCGCACGGCGGACAGAATATTTTAGAACCCGCAGTTTTGGAAAAACCGATTGTTACGGGATTTTACACGATGAATTTCGATGCGATTGTGAAAGAGTTTTTGAAACAAAATGCGGTTATTCAATTGCCGGAACTCGATAATGAACAAGTGCCTGAAAAACTTGCCGAAGTTTTTACCGGACTTTTGCAAGATGCCGAAAAACGCGCTAAATTAGCCGAAAATGCTTTTGCCGTAATGCAGAAAAATCGCGGTGCGACCCAACAAACGATGGATCATCTAAAACCGTTTTTGTCTGTTCAAAGCAAAACATAGACAATTTTCAAAATAAAATTTCAATGTATCTTTTTTACTTTTTTGCCGCGATCTTGATTTTTCTCGGTTACAAATCCTTGCGCGGCGGAATTGATTACCTAAATTACTTTAAGCACGAACTTGCCGAACCAAAATCCGATTTCACTCCTTTTGCTTCCGTTTTTATTCCGTGTCGAGGACTCGATCAGGATTTAACGGAAAATCTTTCAGCACATTTTTGGCAGAATTATCCAAATTACGAAGTGATTTTTATTGTTGACAACGAAAATGACGAAGCCGTTTCTGTAATCAAATTTTTTTTAGATAACAATACAATTTCAACCAAATTAGTTATTGCCGGAAAAGCGGAAGATGAAGGTCAAAAAGTTCATAATCTCCGTCAGGCGGTTTTAGAAATTGCCGATAAAAGCGAAATTTTTGTTTTCGTTGATTCCGATGCGCGTCCCGATCAACATTGGCTGAGAAATCTGGTTGCACCGCTGAAGGACGAAAATATCGGTTGTTCGACGGGGTATCGTTGGTTTATTGCACGAAAAAATAATTTTTCATCACAACTTCGCTCGGTTTGGAACGCTTCGATTGCCTCTGCTTTGGGAGCGAATGCAAATAAAAATTTTTGCTGGGGCGGCTCAATGGCAATTCGGCGCGAAACCTTTGAAAAAATCGGGATGCGCGAAAAATGGAGAGGAACTTTATCCGACGATTTTGCGATGACGCGAGCGATGAAGGAAATGAACTTACCGATCTGTTTTGTGCCAAATTGTTTGACGGCGACGGTTGAAGACTGCGGTTTTAGTGAACTTCTCGAATTTACGACGCGGCAAATGAAGATCACTCGCGTTTACGCATCGCATTTATGGATCGCTTCTTTTATCGGTTCGGGTTTGTTCACGATTACTTTTTGGAGCGGCGTTGTTCTTTTGTTTTTCGTTTCAGGCTGGCATTTTTGGCTGACTTTTATATTGTTATTAATAATTCTTACGCTAGGCGCGTCGAAGGCTTGGCTGCGTCTGAAAGCTGTAAAAATGGTTTTGAAAAAATATGAAAAAGAATTAAACAAAAGTTTTTTATGGCAGATTTCTCTTTGGGTTTTTTCGTCCGCGCTTTATTTTTATAATAGTTTTTGCGCCTTTATGTCGAACGTAATAACTTGGCGCGGCATCACATATAAACTTGAATCGCCGAATGAAACTATTATTTTAGAATCGGGAAAAAATTAAATTGAGGCTTTGAGAGAAAAATATGTCTATCTTTACATTTAATAAAAACTTGAAATACTTCTCATTTTTGTTTGTTTTGCTGTTTGTTTTTGCGGTTTCCGCGCAGGAAAAACAAGATGAAAAGGCAAAGAAAATTGAAAGAAAAGGAGCGGAAGTTGCCGCGATTGCGCCGGAAAAAAAAGGCAGACCGCCCGTAATCATTATTCCGGGTTTGATCGGTTCAGAACTCGTCAACAAAGAAACGGGCGATAAGGTTTGGTTTGATCTGGGTCGCGCCAAAGACGATGATATTCGGCTGCCTGTTTCGCCAAAAATCTCTGCAAATCACGATAATTTAGTTCCCGGCGATATTTTACGCGAAGTTCAAATCATCCGCCTAACACCGAAGATTGATATTTATCAAAAATTCATTCAATCAATCGTAAAAGACGGTTATGTGGAAGGCAAAATGGATTCGCCGCCGGAAGACGGATTTGCAGATACTTTCTACGTTTTCTCATACGATTGGCGGCTTGATAATGTTGAAAATGCTCATATCTTACTGAAAAAAATTGACGAAATCCGCACGAAATTAAACAAGCCCGATTTGAAATTCGACGTTATCGCACATTCGATGGGCGGTTTGATCTCGCGTTACGCGCTTATGTACGGCAAAGCGGACTTATCAGGGCGAAGAATGCATCCCGATTGGGCGGGCGGGAGTTATTTCAATAATATAATGCTCGTCGGCGTTCCGAACGGCGGTTCTCTGCCCGCACTCGATTCGCTTTTGAACGGCTTTTCGCTTTTCGGGTCTGGAAAAATAAATCTTCCTTTTGTCAGAAATCTTTCAAAATTCGATCTTTTTACGATTCCTTCGATCTACCAGCTTTTGCCGCATGACGGAATGGTTCGAGCTTTTGATGAAGACTTAAAGCCTTTGAAAATTGACGTTTATAATCTTAAAACTTGGGAAAAATACGGTTGGCTTGTTTATAAAGATAAAGATTTTTCCAAGAAATTCAGCGAAGCCGAGCAAGCACATGCAAAAGCATATTTCAGCGCGGTTTTGCTCCGCGCCAAATTATTTCAAGCCGCTCTGAACGCCAAACCGACGAGAAAAAATCCTGTCCCGATTTATTATCTCGGCTCTGAATGCAAACCGACGATTGACGGAATGATCATTTATAAAGATGCCAAAGAAAACGCTTGGAAAACGAGATTTGAGGCGGATTCATTTACAAAAACCGACGGCACGAAAGTTACGAAAGAAAAACTCGAAAAAGTTATTTTTTCTCCGGGCGACGGCGTTGTGGCAAAACGATCTTTGATCTCTTCTCTAATAAACATCGGCAAATTGGACAATCCACGCTCCGGTTTGGTCAATGATTTAACCATCGCTTGCGGCGATCACAACCGTCTGACGGGCGATGAAATAATTGACAAAAGTCTTTTGAACGTCTTGAATTTGTCAGTTAAAGCAATTGGTAAAACTGTCAAAGTCGTGAAACCTGATACTCAGTAAAGCATTTTACTTTTGGCTTAAATAATTTCACAATAACGGCAGAGAAAAATGCCGAATAAGATCACACAATTTGTAAACCTGATTCGCTCGACGAAACTTGAAAAAAAACTGGACACGGTGATATTTTTTGTTACATCGCGTTGCAACGCGGCGTGTGAAACTTGTTTTTATCACGAAAAACTCAACCAAAAAGGCGACCTAACATTTGAACAGATCGAAAAAGTTTCGCGCACAATGCCGCCGATCACAGACCTTTGGCTTTCCGGCGGCGAACCGACTTTGCGAAAAGATGTTGGGAAAATTGTTGATTTATTTATCGCTAACAACGGGGTGAATCGCGTTATTTTGCCGACAAACGCTTTGATAAAAGCGCGTGTTTTTGATGTTGTCAATCATATTTTAGAAAATAAAAATCTTAACGAACTTTATCTAAACATCGCACTCGACGGTTATGGAAAAACGCACGACAAAATTCGCGGTGTTCCGGGAAATTGGCAAAAAACACTTGATTGCATTGAACATCTTTATCCGCTGAAGGAAAAATTTAAAGATCGTTTTCGTTTGAATGTAAATACGGTTATCTGCGCGGAAAATTATACGGAAATCGAAAAACTTTCGGAGTTTTTGTGGGAAAATTTTCGGCTTGACGGGCAATATTTCAACATCATTCGCGGCGAAACGAAAGTCGGCGATTCAATCAAGCAAATTCCGCTCGAAGTTTTGCCGAAGATTTACAAAAATGTGGCGAATCTGACGAAAAGATACGGCGAAAGAATGTTTGCGGAAGATGATTCAGCAAAGAAATTTGTCAAAAATGTTGCCTATGTCGGCACGATTATGACGCATTACCGACATCAGCACGCGAATTTTGCGAAGCCGACACCCTGGAAATTTCCTTGCACCGCCGGAGAAACGACTGCCGTAATTGATTACAACGGCGACATTCGCGCCTGCGAATTACTTGATAAATTTTCATCCTTAAAGGATTTTGATTATGATTTTTCGGCACTTTGGAAAGCGGAAGCGCGGCAGACAGCACTCAAAAAGATTGACGGCGGAAAGGCTTGCTGGTGTACGCACGTTTGCTTTATCCACGATTCTTTGCGACATTCAAGAAAATCTCTTTTGACGGAAGTTCCGAAAAATTATTTGACGCGGGGTGATTGGTTATGATTCAAAGTTTATTTGACTCGGAAGATGAAAAAAAAGAAGGCAACACGGTTGAAGAAGAAATTACCGAATCGCCGAAAAATGAAGTTTCAGTTGAATCTCAAGTTACCGGAAACCAGAAACTTTCCGCATTAGAACTTAGCGAAAACCAGCCGATTGCAGAAGAATCTCTTGCTCCGGTAGAATCTGAAAAAGAATTCTCAGGTGAAAATTTTCAAAAAGTAGAAAGTCCTAATTTAGAATTTAAGCCTGAAAACATTTCAGAATTTGAATCTGAAAATGTTTTCAAGGAAATTGAATTTGGTGATAATTTTCTGCAGTTGGAAAAAGAAGTTGCCAAAATCGAAGAAGAAGTTCAACGCGAGAGCAAGGAAAAAAGCGAGCAGGAAGCTAAAACAGAAAATACACCGATAGATGAAAATGTCGTTTTAACTGAAAACAAATCAAACCCTGAAAACATTGAACCGAAACCCACTGAGCAGGGGATTTTTACTTCTGCCCTAAATAAGGCGCAAAAGGAAAAACAATCTTCTGTGCCTCTTGAAAATCTTTTAATTGTGCCTAATCAAACTCAAGCCGGGTTTGAGGAACGAGTCAGTGAAAATCAGCTTGATACGTCTATATTAGGCAATGAAAATCAGGGTTTTATTCTGCCGAATCGGATTGAGCCGAAGCCTGAAAATTCTGCTTCAAACCGGTCGGACGACGTTTTTCAAAGCGATTACAAACCCGAATCGAAAGCCCAAATCATTCGCAACAGCGGCTTGGCTTGGTCAGCGGGAATCGCATTTTTCGGTTCGGTCATATTTCTTTTGATTCTCGGTTGGTTTGCCGATTTGCTTCTCGGAACTTCGCCCTGGATGGCGGTCGGCGGAGTCGTTTTAGGTTCGATCGTCGGTTTCGTCCAATTGTTTCGCCTGACCTCGCAAATTCTTAAAGATAACGATTAATTTGAGAAAAAATGCACAAAGTTTAGTTAAAACCCTTTCCCGCTTTGATATTTCCGCGCTAAATTTGTAAAATCCTTGTTTCGCAATGAGCGAAAATTCTGAACCAGATGTAATTGTAGAAGAACAGGTCGCGCCGCTTTCGAATGATCGAATTTTGTATGCGATGGTTTTTGTTGTGGGTATCGGAACTGTTTTGGGTTTCGTTTTCAAAGATTGGCGATTCGGTTTAGGGTTTTTATTCGGCGGAATTTTATCTTTTATAAATTATTATTGGCTGAAAGCCTCTTTGAAAACTTTGTTTGAAACGGCAGCCGAAGGCGAGAAACCGCCTGTTTCGGCAGGACGATATTTCTGGCGTTACATCACAATCGGCGCGATTATTTTGTTTGTTTTTCTGACAAAAATCGTTCCGGTCGTCGCGGTTGTTCTCGGATTGATCAGCTTTGCATTTGCCGTGATGGTTGAGGCTTTTTTAAGAATTTTTTCAAACATATTTAGACAAAAGGAATTTTAATAATGTTTTTATTTGCAGAAGGCGGACATCATACGCCGCTTATCGTAGAATTTGTAAATACCTATCTCGGTGAGCCGGTTCACAAATTTCAGATGGCTTATACAAAGCCGCTTTGGGAAAAAATTCTCGCGCCGCTCGGTACAACGCCGGAAGCGGTTTTCGGCGGACCTTATACGGCTGAAAACGCGATTCCATGGTACACGATTATGTTCGTCATCGCGTGTATTTTGTCGGTTGCGGTGATCTGGATTTTCAAAGGGAAACTTTCCTCCGAAGATCCGACGCACGGACAATTGACGCTCGAAGCCGGATTTATCGCGTTAAAAGATATGATCGTAAATGTTGTTGGCGAACACGGTTACAAGTATTTTCCGGTTGTTGCGACGTTTGCTGTTTTGGTTTTGATCTCAAATCTGATGGGGCTTTTCCCGCTCTTTATGTCGCCGACCGCTTCGGTAAATGTGACATTTGCGCTCGGTATCGCGTCTTTTGTTTATTATAACTACGTCGGAATCAGCGAAAATGGATTAATCAACCATCTAGCGCATTTTGCCGGACCGAAATTGCCTTTGCTAATGGCGTTATTTATCACGCCTTTGATTTTCGGTATTGAACTTGTCAGTAATATGATTCGTCCGCTGACGCTCGGTTTGCGTCTTTTCGCAAATATGTTTGCCGACGAGCAAATTGCCCTTAATGTCGCAAATCTGGCTTCGCCTTATACAAACATTTTACTGCCGATTGCCCTGATGCCTCTGGCGGTTTTCGTTGCTTTCGTGCAAACGCTCGTATTTACTTTGCTTTCGATGATTTACCTCAGTGAAGTTACGCACGCGCCGCACGATCATGATCACGGCGGCGTTCATTCGGAAATAACGGGTGAAGCAATTGCGACGGCGCACGTTTAGAAAATAATTTTAAGGTTTGCGATTTCAGCGATTGATCGCAATCAGTCAGTTTTTTCAATCGCACGTTTTAGAAGATTTTTTTGAAAATTAAATTGAGAGAATTTGCATTTATAGAAAGATATGCCCGCACGCAACAGGAGCCTCGACTCCAACGAGAGTAGAAAACGAGTGCATACCGGAAGTGAGGCGAAATAATAACCCCGCAGATTTTCTTTGAAAATTTTTTAATGAATCTTCGCCAAATTTAGAAAAATATAAGAATTTAGGAGATTACTAAAATGAGAAAATTTAAATATACTTTTTTCGCAGTTCTCGCTCTGATGATGCTTGCCGGCGCGGCAGTGGCACAAGGTGCAGCGGATAACCAATCAACAGTTGATGCTTACAAAGCACTCGGAACAGGAATCGGCGTTCTCGGTTTCGGTCTTGTTGCAGGACTTGCAGGTATCGGACAAGGTTTGGTCGGTTCGCGTGCGGCAGAAGGCGCGGCTCGCAATCCGGGCGCAGCCGGAACAGTTCAAACTTTGATGATTATTGCGCTTGCGCTTATTGAGTCGCTCGTACTTTTCGGTTTCGTTGTTGTTCTACTCAAAATATGATTTTCAAAAAATAATGTTTCGGGAGAAAATTTTTCCGAATCAATATTTTTGAATAAAGACAAAAATGCGGATAAAGTTTCAGGCTTTGTCCGCATTTTCTTTGCTTTTAAAATCTTGTATGTTACAACTTAGTCAAAGATTTTTGAATCAAAAAAAGACTTGGTGCGTATAAGTTAGTAGTGGAAAAATAAAATGAGTGAAGTTGTTTTAGGAAGAAAAATAGAAATGTTGGATAAATTTATTGGCAAAACCTTAGCCGATAAATACCGACTGGAAAGCGGTTGGCGCAAGAGCGGTTTGGGCAAAGTTTATCATGCAACCCATCTTTTGATGGATAAACCCGTTGCGGTCAAGGTTCTTTCCTCGTCTCTGGCGGTTGATGCTAATATCGTCAACCGATTTTCCGCCGAAGCGCGAACAGTTTCGAGCATTTCGCATCCGAATATCTTAAATGTCACAGATTTTGGCACAGATCAGGACGGCGCGGCTTTTATTGTAATGGAAGATGCGATGGGCGAAACCGTTGGAGAAAAATTGGGAAATGAAGGCAAATTTTCAGTTGAACGTGCTGTCAAAATTTCCCGGCAAATTGCTTCCGCACTTTCTGCAGCACACGCTAAAGGCGTGATTCACAAACATTTAAACATTGAAAGTGTTTTGCTCGCAAAAACTGAAAATGGCGCGGAAACTGTCAAGGTTTTGGATTTCGGTGCAGTTAAACCACAAGATGAAGGAATGTTTGCTGAAGATTTTTCGATGAATGATCTGCAATATGCTGCACCCGAACAAATTTTCGCAACTTTCGAGCCTGACGAACGCTCCGACATTTATTCGCTCGGCGTGATTTTATATGAAATGTTAGCTGGAGAAGCCCCGTTCACGGCGGAAACCAGCGAAGAATTATTGATCAAACAAACAGAAAATCCGCCGCCGCCGTTTTCCGCATTTCGTGATGATTTGCCCGAAGAACTTGAACCTGTCGTGTTGCGCGCTCTGGCAAACAATCCTGAAATGCGTTATCAAAATGTCAATGAATTTGCGGGAGATTTAGCAAAATTTTCCAAGGATTCTGAAATTGCGGAATTAGTCGCCGCGCCGAAAGCAAATGCGGCAACTGCAACTAATAATATATGGAAAACAGCATTTGTGGTTTTAGCCGGAATTTCGCTTCTTGCGGTTGCGATGATTTACGCGACATCTTCAAAACAAACAAATCCGGTAACTCAAATGCAGACAGATGCCAACGGTTTGCCCGTTCAACCGTTGAATCCGGCAACCGGAATTAATGAACAAAATATGGTTTTCAGTCCTGACGGAACGATGCCGGAAATTGTCGGCAATTCGAGTATGCAGATGCCCGACGTTGCGCCGGGCGGCGACGGCTATGATCCGTGGGCGCGTGGTGGTGCGCCGCCGGCGGGGGCACCGAATTATCCGAATGGCGGACAAGTTTTTACGATTCCCGGCGACGGGAGTGGAAGTCAATTTATGCCCGGTTTAGACAGTAATGGCGGATACATTTTAGTTCCTGTTCCGGTAAATACAAATACGAGTGTCAAGCCGACACCAACACCGAAAGACGGCAAAACTCCGCTTCCGGCAAATACGCAAGTTTCAACCGAGCCGAAAGTGAACCCGCCGGATACAAATCCGCAAGCAACCCAGACTCCGCCGGCGACAAAGCCTGAAAAAACTCCGGCAGCAAAACCGACGACAAAACCTGCGGAAACAAAGCCCAATCCGCCTACGACCTCGAATGACGGGAAAACGCAGAGCGGAAATGAACAAGATTCAAATTAGTTTCTAAATTTAGATTTAAGATTAAAAACTGCGCCAATTATTTCGCGCAGTTTTTTTTCGTCGTCGAAAACCAATTTGTTTTCAACCACATAACACGGCAGATTAAATTTTAAATTCGTTAATTTAACGGCATCTTTCGCCGTCGTTAGAAAGTTTTCCGCATTTTGTTGTTTAGCTTTTTGTTCGAGTTTTTCGATGTCTTTTTGCGTATAAAAATGATGATCGGGAAATTTTTCGGTTGCAACTAAATTAAAATTCTCACGCCTGAGCTGTTCAAAGAAGTTTTCGGGATTTCCCAAGGCGCAAAAGGCGAAAAAGTTGTCCGCTGTTCGATAACCGTTGTCCGTTGTTTTTGTCGCCTTCGCGTGAAATTCTACTAATTCTGTCAAACTTGAAACTTTATTTTCCGAAACGAAAATCGGACATTTTGAATTATATTTTGAAATCTGAAACTTCAAATCTGAAATTTCGTCTGACAAATTTGCTCGCGTAATAATAATCAAATCGGCGCGTTTTAAGTTTGGCAAAGGCTCTCGCAAAATGCCCGAAGGCAAAACTTTTTCATTTCCGAAAGGATTTGTCGCGTCAATTGTCACGATGTTCAAGTCGCGTTTTACCCTTAAATGCTGAAACGCATCGTCCAGAACAAATGCCGTAATTCCGAAGTTTTCCCGCGCCCAAAGTCCGGCGGCAACGCGGTCGGCATCGGCAACGATCAACGATTTTCCCAAAAGTTTTCGCGCCAGTTCAAAAGGCTCGTCGCCCCCTTGTTTTGCATCAGCTAAAATATTTTCACTATCTGAAACCAAAACTCTCTTTTTAGAATTTTCGCGCCCGTAACCGCGCGTCAAAATGCAAACTTTTTCGCCCTTTTTCGCTAAAACTTCCGCAACAAAAGCCACAAGCGGAGTTTTTCCCGTTCCGCCGACGGTGATATTTCCAATGCTGATTGTCGGAACGCCAAGCGAGAAAGATCTGAGAAAGCCGCTTTCAAAAAGCGAATTCCGCAAGTTTGCAATCGCACCGTAAATTCGGGATAAAGGCATAAAATTAATGGTAAATTGTGAATTGTAAATGGTAAATATCTTTGATTTTGTGTGGTTTTGCAAAAGTCAGAATTATTGAACTTTCAAACAAATTAACCATTAACTATTGTCATTTTCTATTCGTTGCAGTGATCAATCTTTCAAGTTTTGTAAGTGCCGAACGGCTGTCAATACTTTGTTCAGCGAGGCGGGCGGCTTTTTTCGGATCATCGGTAATTCCGCCGATAATAAGCGCGGCGGCAGCGTTTAGAACAATTAATGAACGCGCTTCGTCGTGGCGTTTGGCTTCTAAAACCTCTTTAATAATTTTTGCGCTTTCTTCCGGCATTTGCACATTTAAATGATCTATTGTGGCGCATTTTAATCCGAATTCTTCGGGTGTTATTGTAAAGTTATTAATTTTGTTGCCGGAAATTTCGGCAACAAAAGTTTCACCTGTTAAAGTCAATCCATCTAACCCGTCAGTGCCGTGAACGATCCACGAGCGTTCCGTCTTTAGGAGTGAAAGGGCAGTTGCGACAGGTGTTACCAAAGATTGATCCCAAACACCGACCATTTGTTTCGGCGCATTTGCCGAATTTGCCAGAGCTTCCAGAATATTCAAGCAGGTTTTAATTCCGAGGCTCCGGCTGACATCTTTGACGCGGCGCGACGGTAGATGAAACTTTGTGGAGAAAAGAAAACAAATTCCCGCGCCATCCAGACAGGCTTGAGCAAGTCTTGGTTCTATTGAAACTTTTATACCTAGTTTTTCCAAAACTTCTGCGCCTCCAGCTTGAATCATAAGAGCGCGATCCGTATGATTTGCCGCCGGCAAACCGGCTCCGGCGGCGACAAATGCGGCGGCGGTCGAAACATTAAAAGTTTTTACCGAACTCAGACCCGTGCCGGAGATATTTATAAAATTTTCGTAACGGGTTTTTATTTTAACTGATTGTTCATACATTACCGAAAGAATTCCAGCGAGTTCAAAAGGAGATTCACCTTTTATGGTCAAAGCCGTCAACGCACCGGCAATTTGCGCCGGATTTGTATTTCTGTCGGTCAATGTGCGGAAAAATTCAGCAGCTTCTTCGAAGGAGAAATTTTCGCCGCGCATCAGGCGAATGAGATATTGAAGAAGTTCCGTATTGGCTTTGATCTTCGTCGCAGAAATTGGTGCGGATGTCAGCCATTCAGGGTTTGGCATAGCCATATTGTAACAGTAAGCAGACGGCATTTGCAGTCATCATTAATTATTTTCTAATTTTACATTTCAAGGAAATTTTTCAGAAGTTTTTTTCCATCTGTTGTCAAAATTGATTCGGGATGAAACTGCACACCTTCTATTTTGTAAGTTTTGTGCCGCAAGCCCATAATCAAACCGTCGGGCGAAGTTGCGGAAATTTCCAGACATTCCGGCAAAGATTCGCGTTCGACTATCAGAGAATGATAACGTCCGGCTTGAAAATTATTTTCAAGTCCGGCAAAAATCGTTTTATTATCGTGGACGATTTCAACGGGTTTTCCGTGAACTGGTTCGGGCGCGCGGATGACTTTTCCGCCGAAAATCTGTCCGATTGCCTGATGTCCGAGACAAACGCCGAGGATTGGGATTTTTTCGCCGTAAGTTTTCAAAACTTCAAGCGAAATTCCTGCATCGTCAGGCGTTCCGGGACCGGGCGAGATTAAAATTTTCTCAGGTTTCAAATCAGTTTCAATTTCTTCAAGCGTAACTTCGTCGTTGCGCCGAATTTCCATCTCCGCGCCCAGTTCGCCCAAGTATTGAACTAGGTTATATGTAAAAGAATCGTAATTATCTATGACTAAAAGCATAAGTTAGTAGTTTGTGAAAAAGTGAAAGTGTAAAAAAGTGTAAAGGTTAATGCGAGAACCTTTTTCACTTTAACAATTCTACCGTTTCCACGTTATTTTTCTCTTTTGCCCAAGCGAGAGCGGTTTTACCTTGCGAGTCTTTAATGGTTCTATTCGCGCCTTTTTCGAGCAACATTTTTACTATTTCTTTGCGTGTATCCGGCGATACCGATTTGTTTTGAGCAATGAAAATCAGAGCGTGAGCGTTATTTTCCTTTTCGATTTTATTAACGTCCGCGCCTTTTTCAATCATCATTCTGACGATGTTCGGATTTGCATCCGAATCAACGACGGCTTCGACGAGCGGTAGTGAACCAACGCTGTCGGCTTTATTCGGGTCTGCGCCGCGCTCCAATAATTTTTTTACCAAATCTTCATCGGCGCGAGAAATTGCCAGATAAAGCACGGTTTGATCGGTA
>JBBSAX010000084.1:0-19627 GCA_038251885.1 Pyrinomonadales bacterium
GCCGGATTTCAATTCTTTTTTCCCGACGAGCAAACGAATCAATTCGCCGCCCGCGAAATAAAATCTTTGTTCTTCACTGCTGACGACTTTCGGCGGTTTATCCAGTCCGATTTGCGTGTCATATCGGTTATGCTTGACGAAAGCGAAAATCAATTCGCCGTTTTGATAATAAAATTCGCCTGTTGCGTTATAAGTTTCGCCATAAATTTTCGTCGTAATTTTCTTCAAATTGCTGCCCGAATAAAAATACGTCGCTTCCGTTCCTTCAAGCGAAATGCCTTCGACATCTTTCGTCGTTTTCTTATATTTCGACGCGCCTTTGTTAATCGCCGCGACTTCGGCGCGGATTTTTACAATTTCCTTTTCAGTTTGCGCGTATGCGGAATTTGTCCAAATGAGCGTTGTAAAAATTCCCAAAAGCAACAAATAAATAATTTTGCCGTTCATATTTGAAATAAAATTTCTTTTCATATTCTCCTCGTTTTAAGTTTTAATCTTTCAAAAGATTCCCATCTTTGGCAAATCTAAACTGATGCCGCTCAAACTCTTTTTTCGTTTTCATAACGCTCGTCCATAAGTTTACGATTGTTTCTCAGCTGTCATTTGAAACTACTTGCGGCGGATGAAGCTCCGGCTGTTTGGGCGGTTTCCCGCCCTTGTAGGTTACTTTGCTTTTCGACTGAAAATCTTTCAGAAAATCCACGTCTTCTGTATAAAGCACCGTGTAAAATGCGAGCAGTCCTTCTCCGACCCAGATTTTCGCTAAGTTTTCGCGTTTTTCTCGTGTCGCCTTTTCCCAACCGAGCGCGGCGAGCGCGATTTGCGATAAATCCGCTTCATCACGGCTGTGAAAGCGCAAATCAATAAATGCGCCGTCGAAATGACAACCGACATCGGTGCGGAAAAACCCGATGACGATGACTTTCGCCGATTCTTTCAGACGCTGGATACAAACATCTTTCGATTCTAATTTGCTGGCGTTCTTTATTTTCGCGTCGAGTTTGTCGTCGCCCGTCGTTTTAATTTCCGCACGTTTCGCATCGCCTATTTTCTGCAAATCGGCAAGCACGGCTTCATCGTTTGATAAATCCGCGCTTGACGGCGAGTCGATTTTTGTTCGGTCTTGGTTTGAAACCGTTTGAGCGTTCGCACAGCTTGCCGAAAAAACGGACAGAGCGAAAAAAACGAGCGTGGATTTTATTATGTTTTCAATCATAATTTTGTGGGCGAAACGCTTAAAACCATGTTTTGTTTCCAAAAAGATGAATCCAACGCTCTTTTTTATAATCGCCGACCGCCTGAAAATTGATTTCCACTTCATACTCGAAACTGGAATTTTTATGCGCCTTGACATAAACGCCCTTAATTTCAACTTCCGTCGGCGGCTCATCCTTGCTGAACTTTCCGCGACAAGGCGCACCGTCGGCGGTTTGAGGGGTTTTTCCTTCTTTAAGATTTCTATATTCGCGCGTGCCTGTAAATGCATGCGTCATTTCATCGAATTCTTCCGATGATTTTGCTATAAAAATTACACAGTCCGGCAGCGGTGTATCTTTTCCGAGCTTTAACACCGGCTCTTCGAGTTTGAATTCCGGGTTGTGTGTGCCTTCGAGCGTCATCGTTCCATTGCCTTCAAAAACGAGATCTCCGTTAAGACTCTTTCCGCTTGGGTCTGTTACTCTGAAATCCCCGGAAAACTTTCCGTTCCGGTCGAATTCCGAGCCGCAGCCGACTATTAAAATCACTAAAATCAAAATTGATATTTTTTTCAACATATTTTCGTCTCCTTTATTCAAAATTCAGCGTAATACTTTTTATATATTTCCAGGGTTTTCCGTCTCTGTTTTTCTTTTCGACGGAAATGGTTTTTATCTGCGGCTTCGTTGTGTTCGCACCCGCGTCAAGCGTAAAATCCTTTGTTTCGCCCATTAAAAGCGCGTCTGTAATTTCTTCGCTCAGTTTCTGCCCGCTCGCTTTGTCCAAAATATCCTGCGCCGCGAGCGGAAGCATATTTTCCCTGCCCAATCAGAACTTCGATCTTTTTTCGGAGTTTGGAATGCCGTCGCACAAAGAGTTGCGCCGTGCGTTCGGTCAGCGCAAGCGCGACGAAAAAGATAAAAACCGACAGAATCGTCACCGGCATCGTATGTTTTTTAAAGTCGGCGATTCCCAACGCGGGCATCACCAGAGAGCCGACAAAACCGACGACCGACAAAACCATTACCAAGTTTCCGAGCATTCTTATCATTTCCATAATTTTATTCGGCTTTGCCTCTCAAATCTCCTTTTGAAAAACACTCGGTTGTTAAAGAAAATCACTTTTCAATTTAAGTTTTGCGAATAATATCGCCGAACCTGAATATATAAAAAGCACCGGGTCCGTAGGCGTTTATTATCGCGCCGTCAAAACTTCTCGGCGGTTGATTGTTCGGCATCTCGATTTTCATATTGGGCAAATCATTAAGCAAGGTGTGACCGTTAATCGTGATTTGTTTTAACGCCGCACTTTTTTCCGGTGGGAGATTTTTAAGAAATTTGTCGGCAGAATCCGGCGCGGTGAAAACGGGCGCGGCGATTCGCATTTCTTCACTGAATTCTTTGATTAAGAAAATGCCGTTCGTTTCCGCATTGACGACGGTAACAAATCCGCGATAATTGCCGAGCGCGGTCAGGTCGGGTTTGTCAGGCTGCCATTGCTCGATTTTCTCTTCGAGCGTGATGACTTCCGACCAGAGCCGCGCCAGTTCGACGCTTCCTTGCTCGAAAAACGACCAAGTTTTTTCGCGCGGCGAACCAGGATTAATGCTGATGGATTTGATGTCGGCAGGGATTTTGCCGAACAACTCCGTACCGCTAATCGTGCCGCCGTAAGCACCAATCTGCGCGTTGGCATCTACGGCGCGTATAACGGATTCGTAATCGGTAAAAAGCCATAATTCGCCCGCCTTGATATGTCGTTCATCAGTGGAGACCCCTTTTTCAATGTCAATTACGTCTTCGCCTTCTCGATAAAACATTTCGACCGGCGCAAACCAGCCGCGATGACTGATGAGCGAACGCAAAACTTCGTCGTTGCCGGCGCGTCCCTGACTGTATGCCGATAATATCTGAAGCGGCGCGCTCAAAGTTTCGGAAGGATTCGGCGTTGTCACCGCCGTTTGAGCGGCTGATTTGAAATCGTTTGGTTGATTGTTTTCCTGAGAGATATTTTTCTCGATGCTATTTTTCTCGCCGTTCATTCGGTTGTAGAGAAATTTGCTGATCGAACGGTCGAACTCGGTAACGGTTGGTTGTAAGACTTCGTATTTGACGGCTTGCCGTATCGCCGAGGTTATCGGTAAAAAAAACTCATCGGGAATTTCGGTGTGCGGCTTGAGCGAGAGAATTGAGTCCAGATAAGTTTCGGGAGTGATCATCAAAAGCAGATTGTAGGCGTAAATGACAATGTAGAAATAAGCGGAAACCATCGTGCCGTATTTCGCATCCATTTCGTTCGCCAATCGAAGTCCGTCCTGATTTAAAAGATAGACGAGCATCAATATTTGGTTAGAGCGCACATCGCCTGTCATTCCCGTCAAAGGATTGATGTAAAGTCCCATTGCGAGAGCCGCCGTTTGTGCCTTTTCAAAATGTTTCGCCGCTAAAACAGGATTCAAATAAGCCTCGGCGAGCGCGTAGAGAGCAAGCGAACTGCCCAGCGACCACGCAAAAAAGTTTCCCTGATCCGTTTTTCTGATCGCTTCGTCATCAGGCGGCGCGGCGGGCGCTGGAGAAGCGGGCGGCGCGGTGCGGGCGAAAAGAAATTTAGTCACCGAATCTTCAAAAGCGGAAAAATCCCGAACACCGTGCCGGACTGTCAAAACTAATTCTTCGATAGACTCGTCGGGAATTTCGGTGTGAACGCTGAGCCGTAAAATTTCGTTGAGAACCGCTTCGGCTTCGTGTGCTCGTTCCAACCGCGCGAGAGTCAGATTGCATTTAGCAATTATCAGAAAATAGCTCGAAACTTTGTCCGAGCCGGATTGCCGGTTCATCTGCTCGACGATTCTTTGACTTTCTTCTGTAAAAAAGTTTCCCGCCATCATTTCGCCGAACGAAGCGGGCAGACCGGCAACGTCTAAACCTTCAAGCGGTTTAATTGTTAATCCCATCACGTCAGCCGCGACTTTTGCCGCGTCAAAATCCGCTTGACACAAAGCACTGCCGAGCAGCGGGACTTTGCTCAAATAAGTTGAATACGCACTGCCGAGCAACCACGCCTGATAACACGCCCGATTCGTATCCGTGCCGTTCGCGGCAGTTCCGGCGGCGGGCGCGACAACACTCTTTGGTTGCTGAAAAAAAGTCTGCAAATCAATGCCGAAGACTTCTGCCATATTCTGAAATAAAATCTGTTCATTCCCGGTAATCGCGCCGTCCGCCGCCGCCAAATCAGCCGCGAAGTTCATCAGCGTATGACGATCTTCGATGCTCGAATGATCTTTAAAAGCAGCGACCGCGCGGTCGTAAGCCTCGAATCGTGCCTCGCTGGACAACGCCGCCAAATCCGACATCGTTTGGTGCGGGTCAAAATTTAACTGCCCGTGCTGGCGATTTATAAAATCAACGATAATATCCATTTCCCGTTTATCAACCTGACCGTCGGCACCTGCCAGAAAATATAAAAGTGCGAATGCGTCTTTGATTAAATTCATTGTAGTTTCTCTCTTAAATTCTGGTTTTCTTTCACTAGCCGAAGCATCTGTTTTCAAATTCGATAAAATCGCCGGTTTTTTTACAAAATCGTGAACCAATGTCGCGCCGGGACCGGCGACGTTGACGACGATTCCGTCCACGCCGATTTCGGGCAACTGTCTGAGCATCGTCGCGCCTTCGACCGTCACTTCCTCAATTTGCGACCGCTGTTTTTCGGTGAATTGAGACAAGAATTTTTCGGTACAGTCCGGCGCGGTAAAAACTGCCGCCCGGTTGACGGTCAACGATTCGTAGGGCAGCGTCATCACGCCGCCCGCAACGAGTTTGAGCGTGATAAACGGAAATCCGGCGAACGCCGTTTCGTCAAACGCGCCGGTTCTTTCCCATTCGGCAAACTGATCTTCGAGCGCGACGCTTCGCGCCCACAGCCGCGCACCTTCGATTCCGCCGCCCCTTTGAAAATACCAAATAGATTTTTCCGGCGAACCCGGATTGATATACACAATTTTGACGTTTGGCGGGATTTTGCAAAAAAGTTCCGTTCCGCTCATTCCGCCGCCGTAAGTGCCGAGTGAAGGATTTTTGGCTTGCCCCAGAAGCGCGGCTTCTTCGTCCGTGAAAATCCATAATTCGTCGGCGGGCGCGATTCGCTCCGCACCAAGAATCATCATCGTTTCGATTCTCCTTTTCGAATCGCCCTCGCGGGCAAGCATCTCAAGCGGCACAATCCATTCGCGGTGGCTGATGAGGGCGCGTACCACCTCATTAAAACCGACAACCGGCGAATTAGGGAATGCTGCGTTAGCCGCCAACGCGAAACGCGGCGACATCGCGCCAACTGATATTTCACCCGCCGTTTTCGCCGCTTGATTTTCCCGATAATTATTCGTTTCCATAAATATCCTCAGAATTAAATTTAGAAAAGTGATTTACGGGCATTTCACGAAAATCCCCGCGCCGCCGATTGATGCTTTTGCCGCGCCGTAGCCCGCGCCGGCTTTGTGCTGCGTTGCTTGGAATTCGCGGATTTGACAATACGGTCGGTTCGGCATCTGGACGAGCGCGATACCCAGTTTATAGCGATACGCGCCCGGCGTGATGCGGTAAAATCTCACGTCGCCCTGGCTGCCGATGAATGAAGTGTCGTCCATCGCTTTCCATGTCGTGAAAGTCATTCCGGTTTTGAGAACTTTCACGCCGGGCAAGTCGGTCGGAAATTCATTACGCGCCAACGCTTCGAGCGCGGCATCTTTGAAATTAGGCTGTTCCCAAACGCGCGTTTTTACATCTTCTTCAATTTTCTCTTTCATCTCATTTATTTTTTCTTCGAGCGGAGCAAACGCGGAGGCGGGTATTTTTTCTCCCAATTCGGCGTATTTTTTTGTCGCCTTCACCAATTCCTTTCGTTCCCAGGCGGCGCGGTCAAAAAGCAGCATTTGCAAATTGTCACTGATAGAGCCGTCGCCCCAATTTCGCAGTCTTTGCCCAATCTTTGCCGACCAGGATCCGACCCTTGCTTGAACCTCATATTCGGCAAGGAATAACATACCTTTTCTGACGACCGTTTCCCGTTCACGCGCCATTTCGCACCAATCGGCTTGGCGATAGGTGATGCTGTCCGCGTAGGTCGCTTCGTCGGCAAACGGCTGATTGGTCAGATTCGGATATTTTTGACAAACAGCGGCAAGTCCTTCTAAATCCTTGCGCCATTTCGCGTAAGTCGCCGGTGTATCACTAATTCCCGTGCCGCCATTGCGCTTAATTTTCGGATAATAAAACGGCGCGAGCAGATCAATCGTTTTTATGAACGATTTCGCATCATCTTCAAAAGCGGCGCGAATCAGTTTTCCTTCTTTTTCGTCGCTCTGTTTGCGCTCCCAGGTTTTCAAACTCACCAGTTCGGCGAGTTTTTTCGTCGCAACATTGTATTTGCCGGGACCTGAGCGGACGACTGCCGAATCACCGTTAATCGAATCAATTCTTACCTGCTGACCGTTGCCGATGACAACCACATCGCCGACGCGAAAAGTTTCCTTCGGCTCATTGCTGACGGACTTCGGCGGTTCGATTTTTTTCAGGTCGGTGCGAATGTAAAATTTAGTCGTGCCGTCGTCAAATTTAACCTTCGCCATATCCGGCATCTTGAAAGATTCGACAATGCCCTGCCGACCGTCGGGCGTTTGTACCGCGTCGCCCTGATTAAAACTTATTGTTGTCGGTCGCGGCGTGTTGTCGGTGTTTTGTCTTTGCCGCTCGTCCTCTGCGCGTTTCGCTTCGGCTGCCGACTGACTCTTCATTGATTCGAAACTATAAACCCGCACGTCCGAACGGTTCGTTCCGCAGGCGACTTTCGCCGAACGTCCGGTGATTGACAGAATTTTGCAGACGCGCCCGTCGTTCGTTTCGACTGTTTCGCCGACGCGAAAATTTTCCGGCTGCGCTGTTGCGAAAATCGCCAGGATATGAGTAAAAAGTGCGACAAATAGATACAATTTTCCAGTTATCATTATAGATTTTTTGTTTTTCATCTTTATTTTTCTCATTTTGTTTATTTCGTGGCAGTTTCAATTTTGCATTCTTCAAGAAAGACCGAGGTTTTATTATTGGGAGATTGATCCGGCGACAAATTTAATTGATAGATGCCGCTAACGGTTGCCATCGGGCGGAGCGAGCGTTTTTTGGAAAAATTGGAGAGCAACCTGTCGAGTTTTTTCCATTCGTCCTGATAAAAAATCGTTCCACCGCAGATAACTTCGCCGCTATTGTTACCACTGAGGTTTATGACTGTTTTACCGAGATGTGTAACTGTGCCGCTCACCATAATTCTTTGTTTAGCGAGCATTTTGTCAGTTTCCGTTTTGTTTTCCCGCACGTATTTAACCAGATCAATCGCCGTGAATATTCTTATCTGCGTTGCTGAACTATTTGAATTGGATATTTCCATATTCATACCTGAAAATTTATTTGTCGCAGACATTTGGCAAGCTGAATTCAGAAATGCGGCGGCAATTAGAAATTTCATAATTTTTTTCATAAATTCAGCTTTTTTCTTTGCTTCTGAAATTGAAATCTGCAAGTATATTGCTCAATGAAAAACAAAGTTATCTGAAATCTGAAATTAAGTCCTTTGGAAAAGATTAGTTTTTTGTGAGGTTAGGCTATGTCTAATTCCCCCAAACATATATACGAATTAGGAAATTTCCGACTCGACACTGCGAATCCCGGTTTGTGGCGCGGCAGCGAATTGATCGGCATCGCTCCGAAGATTTTGGAAACGCTTATTCTGCTCGTCGAGCGGCGCGGCGAAATCGTTTCCCGCGACGAACTTTTAGAGAAAGTCTGGCAGGCATCTTTTGTCGAAGAGGGAAATATCAATTATACGATTTCCCAACTTCGTAAAATTTTAGGCGACAAAAATTTAATTCAAACCGTTCCCAAACGCGGTTATCGGTTCGTTGGAAATATCGAAGTAGTTCATACCGAACTTGTCGAAACTTTGCCGGAAACTTTGCCTGAAATTGAAGTGCCAACTCGATTTGAATCAAACCCGGTAAGCGAAACAAAATCTTCTAAATCAGTTGCGGATAATTTTACGAATAAAATCCGTTGGACGGTTTTTGCGGGAGTTTTGATAGGGTTTTTGATATTGACCGTTGTTGCTTTTCAATCCGGCAACCGAAATTCCGATAATATTTCAGACGAGAACATAGCGGACGAGGAGCGTCCTGAAGCAATTGAAGCTCTGCATATATACACGCGCGGAAAAATGATTTTGGACGACCGCGATGCGGAAAAGCGTGAAGAAAGAGCAATCAAGGAATTTCAGCAGGCAATTACGCTCGATCCGACGCTTGCCGTGGCGCACGCAGGTTTAGCCGAAGCTCTAGTTTTGTCGGCGATCTCATCGTCAAATGACAAATCTGCTGATTTTTATGCCAAAGCGAAAATAGCTGTCGAAAAAGCGTTGAGCTTAGACGAAAATCTCGCAGAAGTCTTTTTAACGCGAGGTTTGATCAGACGCAATAGTGAATGGAATTGGCGCGGTTCGGAAGAAGATTATCGCCGTGCTGTCGAGTTAAAGCCTAATTACGCACTCGCACATATTCGCTACGCACAACTCCTTTCCGCGCTTGGCAGACAGGATGAAGCACTCGCCGAAATGAATGCGGCATATTTAATTGATCCGCTTTCCGAAGCGGTTTTAGCAAGTCGGTTTGCCGTTCTCGAAGCGCGGGGCGAATTTGCTGAAGCGATCAGCCAAGCCGAAGATTTTCTGCGCGTTAATCCTGATAGTTTTCAGGCAAACCGTGCCTACGGAACTTTTTTATATCACACAGGCAATTATGCGAAAGTAATCGAAATCGGCGAAAAGATTTTGGAAAAAAACCCGAAACGCAAACATTTCGCGTGGCTTTCGCTCCTTGCATCTGCCTATTGGAAAATTGGACAAATCGAAAAAGCCGAAGCGATGTTGGCAGAACTCGAAGATCAATCGGCAAACGACACAAAAGCTTTATATTCGCTGGCAATGAATTATGCTGAAACGGATCGCTTTGACGAAGCTATCGCGGCTTTAGAAAAATGCTTCGAATCTCGTGAAGAACGAATGGTCTGGCTTAAAGTTGAACCACGCTTCGCCCGACTTCGGCAACTTCCGGCATTTCAAAACATCATCAAAAAAATGAATTTATAATCTCTTTCGTACCGTTTTTAAATCAATTATTCAAGAATTAATTTGCAAACCTCACAATTTTAGAGTGTCCTCAATATTGAAACAAAAATTTATAAAAGTGCATTGAAAATATGAGGTTTGCAGATGGTTAAAGATAAATTTTACGGTTTTGAATCAGTAGATGACATTTCACAAAAAATTTCAGCGATTGATGAGTTGATAACTCTCCAACTTAATGAAATCTTGCATCATCCCGAATTTAAGGCTCTGGAAGCGATGTGGCGCGGGCTTTATTATCTGGTTAATCAAAAAGAATCGAGTTTGCGGGTCAAAATCAAGATTTTTAATACGCGGAAGAGCGATTTGCTCAAGGATTTTGAACGTAATTGGGTTATTGAAGAATCGGCGATTTACAAATTGGTTTTTTCGGATGTTTACAAAAGAGGTTTTGAAGCACCTTTCGGATTATTGATCGGCGCGTTTGAATTCGATCATCTTCCGCAAGATATGACAGTAATTGAAAATATGGCGAAAATCGCGGCAATAGCCCACGCGCCTTTTATTGCGGGAGTTTCGCCTTCGATGTTTTACTGGGAAAGTTTTGAAGAAGTTGATGAAACCCGTGATATATCGGTTATCTGCCAACAGACACAATACAATCGTTGGAACAGTTTTCGGGAAACAGCAAATTCGCGTTATGTCGGTTTGTGTATGCCGCATATTTTACTGCGCGATTCTTATAAAACAGACAAAAATTTTATTTTCCGCGAATCGGCGGAAAGACAGGATTTGCTGTGGGGAAATGCGGCGTTTGCGTTTGCCGGCTGTGTTGCCAGAGCTTATGAAGAAAAAAGTTGGCTCGGCAGAATGCGCGGAATTGACAGCGACGGCGCGGTCGAAGGTTTGTCCAGTCAAAACAGCGAAGATCATAAAATTTCGCTCGATGTAAATTTAGAGCGTTTTTTATCTGCCATATCAAATCTCGGTTTTATGTCTTTAGCCAATGATTTAGGAGTTAAGCCGTATTTTTTTAATAGTCAATCTACAGCTAAACCGAAAATTTACGATTCCGAAGTAGCCACTCACATCGGCAGATTGTGTTTGCAATTGGAAAATATTCTGGCAGTTTCGCGCTTTGCTGTAAATATTATGAGTTTCAGATTGGATAATTTTTTCCGAATTAACAGCAAAGAAGAATGCAGAAAATATTTAATAAATTGGTTGGCGCGATATTATCACGATGACGACAATGCGCCTGACGAAATAAAAGCTCAACGTCCACTCCGCGAATTTAATCTTCTTTTGGAAGAAATTCCCGACAAACCCGGCGATTACAAAGCCGTTATATTTATTCGCCCGACCTATCTACTTGACGATTTGCAGATTGCAATGCGTGCGGAAATTTATCTGCCTTCGCCGGGTTAAACTGAAAATCAGGAAGGCTGAAAATTCAATATTGCAACAAATTTATGCTGCTATTCTGCCGTTTCAATCAGCGCGGGTTATGAGGAAGCGATTGAATTTGCCGAAAAGAATAATGTTAAGATTCCGATGATTAAATGATATAATTTCGAAAAAAATGTATAAATGTAGGATTTAAGAATTACGCCAAAATAATAAATTCATTTTAAGAGATAAAATAATTTTTATTCGGGTGCAATTTTTACAATAAACTCTTTGCTTCGGGCAACACATACACCATCTTTAACAATAAAACACTCAAGCCAATGTGAGCCTTCGTATAGAGTAGATTCTTTGTGTTGTAAGCCTCCACTTCCAGCGGTCTTGGCAGGAAATATACTACCTCTTAAACCTCCTTCCACACTGGCTGCTTCCTGACCTGTATTAACAACTTGCCAATAAACGCTAAAAGGTTTCATTACATTTGTATGACCTGTAAAATGTAGCGAAACATTTTTTGGAGTAGCCTCTTTTGAATTTAAAGTGTGCCAACTTTTTGATTTTTTATACCGAGCGGAAATTGTAACATTTTTTGATAAATCCATAAGCCAAGTAGGTGATTCTTTATGTGTTACTGAAAATATACTTGAATTTGATCGTCTGACCATCTTTCTGCTTTCAACTAAATGTTCTAAGTTTTTTCGTCGTAAAGCTTCATTTACAATTCTTTCGCCAAATGATTCTCTAAGATTACCAATTGATTTTTGGAATCCATAAGTATTAAAAATATCAATGAAATCTTCTTTTGCCTTTGAAAGCCACAAGTTAAAGTTTTCTTCTCGCTCTGGATATTCTGACCATTTGTCGGCAAAATTTTCTTTCGGATTAACAGGACTCTCGATTATTTTTTGACCAGATTCGCCTTCGATATAATCCGGCATATTATCAAGCAATCTTGTTAGAGCGTCATATAGATTTGATTCATTGCTGTAAGCTTTTGCCGCTAAAGTGGTGATTATTATTGAGATTGGTCTGTCAATGTCATCACCAAACATAAAATCTCTATGTCTTTTAAGAATTTGAACAGCTCTTTGAAGTGGAGTTCTAACCTCAAAGTCTTGGATTGTTTCTATGTTTCGACTTTTGAATTCTGCAAGAATTCTTTTTTCTTCTAAAAGTTGTATGAGCATTTGCTCTTTAAACCAATCTGAATATCCAATTGGGTTACTTTTTGACCATTCACTATCGTTACAATCCTCATAGGTTTCACAATTTTTGTCAGTAATTTTAATAGCATGTTGGGCTTTACTATATTCAATTCCCTCTTGAAGCAACCAATTAAAGTTGTCGTTGGTTGAAGGTAAAATATCAATATGAAATTTTCTTGAATCTGAATACTGTATTGTCCAGCATCGGCGACCTTCAATACGTTTGAGCATTCTTTCATAATCGGTGTTAGATTTAAGTGTATCTCCAACCATTTGTTTTAAATCTTTTTGAGAGATTTCCGGTGGTAAATCTCTCAAAAGACAAACAACGTCAACATCGAAATTATCCTCATCAGCGATTGGTTTTATAACAGTTCCCAATCGAAAAGAACCTTGCGGATAAATTACTGGTTTATATTTGGCGATTGGTGATTCATCTCTGGAAAGCCAATTTCCAACTGCTTCATAAGATGTCTTTGCTTCTTCAAACTGAGTTGGAGTAATATCCAAAACTTCCGCCAAACTTTCCAAAAACTCGTTATATTTAAATTTCGTTTCAAACATCAATTTTGTACCCTTAGAAAATCATTCGTGATTAATTTCAAATGCTCGTGAGAAACCCCCGTTTTTCCAATTTTGATCGTATAAAACCAGTGGGAGTTGGGATTTAGGATTCCAAACTCTACCTAATTCTATCGAAGTTGAAACGGGCATCGCGGGGAATATATGCAATTTAACTTCTTCCCCGTGAAATAGTTTTATTTCATCCAACAGGCTTCTGACTACCGTTCTGTATTCACTTAAATGCTCCTTCTTTCTAATAAAATCATTATGGGGTTTATTGATAGTTAATTCCCAAATTGAGCAATCCTTACCCAACACTTTAGTAACTCTTTCATTTGATATAGTGGCACTTAAAGAAAATTTGAGTGCAACGACATCGGTTCTGAGTTCTGGCTTACTTATTTGATAATTAACTATTGAGATGTCGTCCTCAAACCAACTCCAAGTTACATTTGGCTCTTTCTTTAATTGATATACATCTGCGGGATAAATATCACCAAATAATGTTCCAAGTTTAATTAACAAAGGCTGTGGGGCAATCCCAAAAATTGAATAGTGCTTTATAGGTCTTTCAGCTCTCAATATAGTTACTTTGCGTTCAAATAATTTTTCTAAATTCTCAATTTCACTTTTCCAAAAATTATCATCGTGATCTTCAGATGAACTATTTTTCAAACTTAATTCAATGCAATTCGCTTCTGCTGGAAACCGAAAAGGAATTATTCCTTCCTGAGCGCAATTTAAATTTAAGGAAGAATCATGCTTACCAATATTTGAACCATATAAAACAACATTACTTCGTTTTTCTTCCTTAATTGAAGTTAATAGATCAATTCTTTCTTCGTGTTTTTGCTTCATTTCAGTTAGCCGTGCAACCGTATGACCTTTAACATCTTCTTTATCAATCAATCTATGATGTCTGTCGCAAAGAAGCATTAGATTTGAAATGTCTGCTTTTAAAATTTCAGAAAGCGTTTTATGACCTCTCGGACCACCCGGCACATCTGCAACTATATGAGCAATATAAGCTTGGTTAAATTTTGTTTTAGTTAGTGGATCTTCATATAATTTTTCATTACAGCCATCATATTGACATCTACCGGCTGCTAATCCCCAAAGGATATATCTAGTTTTTTGTGGAATGGAAGTTACGCTCATAAAAAAGTAAGTAAACGAAAAATCTCTTTTCTAGCAAACTATCAAAATTATAAAATAGTTTATTGTAAGACGCAATGTATTATCTATGAAACTAAGTGTCTGGATTTTGCTATTTTTTTCGTATTCCTTATACAACTTAGAGAAGTATTTGAATGATTCTGGAAAAGATTTTCGCGCCTCTGCAAGCCGCGCTTTTGGCGTTGGCGATTCGGCGGAAGTTTATGCGGTGAAAATTATGCTAAAATCGCAGACGAGGTGAGAAATATGTCCGAAATAATTGAAGCGGTTTTTGACGGTGCGGTTTTTCGTCCTGACGGCGCGGTCGAATTAAAACCCAATACCCGCGTTGAAATCACGGTTACGGTGAAGAGCGGTCAGGAAAATCCGAAAGCGTTTCGCGTGAGAAGCAAACATTTGGGATTAAGAGAAGATTTGAATTATGACAAAACGAGCGAGATTCTCGAAATGATCGAGAGTGTGCAAAAATGATTACGCCCGATGCGAATATTATTTTGTATGCTTACAACGAAGATGCGGCGCAACACGAAAAAGCCAAACAATGAATCGAAGAACAATTCTCTCAGCCTGCAATTTTCGGTTTGAGTTGGCAGGTGATAACGGCTTTTTTGCGAATTTTGACAAATCCGCGTGCCTTTCCGCAGCCTTTTAATTTGGCGGAGGCGATAGAAATTGTTGATGAGTGGCTTGAGCTTCCGAACATCGAAATCCTGACTCCGACGACAAATCATTGGGCAATTTTTCAAAATTTAATCAACGAAGGGCAAACTAAAGCGGCTTTGATGATGGACGCACATCTCGCGGCGTTGGCAATCGAACACGGCGCAATACTGGCAACAACCGATAGCGATTTTTCTAAGTTTTCCGGTCTGCAAACAATTAATCCAATTTAAATTAACGTCAGTTCGGGATAAGAATATTTGCCCACGAAACACACAAATTAAACGAAAATGAAGAAAAAGCAAACCGAAAACGCGCAGAAAACAATTTTACTTTTCGTATTTTTCGTGTATTTCGTGGGCTAATGGTCTTTGAAAATTAAATACGAAAAAAAATAAAAAGCCTTTTTAGCCGGGAGCGCACGCATCCTTGCGTGTTGAGTGCGATAGCACGAAAACAGCCTTCGCCTTAATAAAGGTTTTGAGCAAACAGAGGCTTTTTCACGCCGTTTTCAAACGACGTGGCACGCACGGATGCGTGCGCTCCCAGCCACAATAGTTGATTTTATTATCGTATTTAGTTTTCAAAAACCATAAGCAAACAGCCATTTATAGAAATCAATCGGCATTACTTTTTTAGCATTATCAAAAATTAATAGTAAAATTTACATCTCAGTTGTCCTTGCTCGTGAAAGTAGTTTCAAAGTAAAATAAACGCTACAAATTACACAAAATCTGGAGAAATTTATGAAACGATTCCTGTCTGTATTTATCGCAGTTGCTTTTCTATTTACGTTTTCGCTGACTAAGCAGAACGCGCAAAAAATGACCGATGAAGAAGCACTTATCGCCAAGGCGAGAAAGATTCATTCGGAGGTTATCACGCTCGATACGCATAACGATATTGATACGAAAAACTTTACCGAGGCGAAAAATTATACGCAAAATCTCGATAATCAGGTGAATTTGCCAAAAATGAAACAAGGCGGACTCGATGTTTCGTGGCTGATCGTTTACACGGGACAAGGCGAACTCGATGAAGCAGGTTACAAAAAAGCCTACGAAAATGCGATTGATAAATTTGAAGCGATTCATCGCTTGACGGAAAAAATCGCGCCGAATGAGATCGAACTCGCTCTGACCTCAAAGGACGTTCGGCGGATCAATAAATCCGGTAAAAAGGTCGCGATGATCGGCGTTGAAAATGCTTATCCGGTCGGTAACGACCTGAGTAGAATCAAGGATTTTGCCGATAGAGGAGCGCGTTATATGTCGCTCGCGCATAACGGACACAGCCAACTTTCCGATTCGAACACGGGCGAACGCGACAACAAATGGCTGCACAACGGCTTGAGCGATATGGGCAAAAGCGCAGTTGCCGAGATGAATAAATGGGGCATTATGATAGATATTTCGCATCCGTCGAAAGAGGCGAATATTCAGATGATGCAACTGTCGAAAGCTCCCGTTATCGCATCACATTCGTCGGCGCGTGCGCTCTGCGATCACAGCCGAAATTTGGATGACGAACAACTCGAACTGCTCAAAAAGAACGGCGGAGTTGTGCAAACAGTTGCGTTTCGCAGTTATGTCAGCAAGGAAAAAAGCGAACTTCGCTCGAAGATGTCTGCCGAGATTTTGAAGGAATTTGCCGAAAAGGAAAACTTCAAAATGATCGAAAAACGCGAAGATATAATGAAACTTCCCGAAGCCGAACGCGACGCATACATTGCCAAACTAACGGCTCTGCGCGAAAAGGCAAAACCTGTCATCAACGAGCGTTTAAAAATTGCCGCGCCGGATGTCAATGTTAAGGATTTTGTCAATCACATTGATTATCTCGTGAAAAAGATCGGCATTGACCACGTCGGCATAAGTTCTGATTTCGATGGCGGCGGCGGTGTCGAAGGTTGGGATGATGCTTCGGAAACTTTTAATGTTACGCTCGAATTAGTCAGACGCGGCTACACGAAAAAGGAGATCGAAAAACTCTGGAGCGGAAATCTTCTGCGCGTTTTGGACGAAGTGCAGAAAGTTGCTAAAACAATGCAGGCGAAAGGTTGAGTGTAAGAAAGTTTACATAATTTGTATTTAAACAAAAGTCTGACTGCATAAGTCAGACTTTTGTTATTTATTGGGAGAAACTTTTTCTATTGAATGGTCATTATTCCTCAAATTTTTAAAAGGGTCTATTTGTTGTAGTGACTGTATATTGCTCTTTATTTTTTTAAAAATATGCTATGATTTTCTACAAAAATAAATCCATAGATTTATTTAGGATTGTGGCAGTTTTTTGTAATTACTTTTCACTTGATTCAGGCAAATAATCCTTGTTTGCCTTGATACCAGAATGGCTTTAAGCCGGTGGATTATAAAGATAAAATTATGTGTAGAAAAAATGTTTGTATATCGAACTTTTTGGTATTTGGTGTACTGCTGTTGGTTGGTTGTGCAAATTTAACCAAAGCTCAATCCGTGTTTGGGGCGGAAAATATTGCATTCAATAGTTCAACAGAAAATCTTGTTGGCATCAATGTTAATGACACAACCGACACGATTCATAGTCCGGGTTGTGCGACGACCGGCACCGGAACTTGTTCGCTTCGTGATGCGATTATTTATACAAATTCGATTACGACCGGCGGCGGAACGAATACGATTACACTTGGAGCGGGAACTTTTAATCTGACAATTCCCGGGACGGGAGAAACTTCCGGTGCCGGTGATGCCACAATCGGTGATCTCGATATTCTGTCTCCTGCCGCTTCACCAAATATAAATAACCTGACAATTCAAGGCGCGGGTGCGGGAACCACAATCATCAAGCAAAATTCCGGCATTGATCGCATTTTTGATGTGCATCCGATTAACACGACAGGCAGCGTTGTTCTCAGTATTTCGGGCGTTACAATAACTACCGGAACTCCGGCAATCGGCGCGGGCGGCGCAATTCTCGCCGGCAGAGCCGGCGATGCGACGACATTAACGAATTGTATTTTTTCTAACAATACGACAACGGGGGGAAACGGCGGCGCGATCTCGCAAAGTTCCTCGTCGACAACTCATAATCTGACTATCACGAACTGCACTTTTACCAATAATACTTCAAGCGGTGCGGGCGGTGCGGTAAGCTATTCGGGACAGGGAACGGTAAACATTACCGGCACGACTTTTACGGGAAACACGTCTTTATCTTCGGGTATCGGCGGCGGCGCGATTTCGATGCTGACAACGACAGCACCCGGCGGCACTTATAATATCCGGCAAAATAATTTTATCAATAATCAGGTTACTGTTGCGGGCGGCGGCGGCGGTGCAATTTATAATCAAAACGGCACGGCAAACATCAATTACAACCGTTTTTCGGGAAATAATGCCGCCACTGCGACGAACGGGACAACGCTTGCTCAAGTGACGGGGACAGGAACTTTGGTAATGAACGCCAACGATAATTGGTGGGTTACGAACAGTGGTCCGGCGGCAAATCAGGCGGTCGCACTCGGCGGAACTTTGACTTTGACAACTTGGCTGCAATTGCGTCACACACCTTCGCCTTCGAGCATCGTGACGGGACAGACTTCGACTTTGACCGCAGGTTTTACGATTAATTCGGCGGGTGCAGCGGTTTTATCATCAAATCTGGGAATTTTTGTCGGTTTCCCGGCAACAATAAATAATCCTGTTCGCGGCACACTTTCGTCCGTCCAAACAACAATTCAAGCGAGCGGCACGGCGACCGCCACTTTTACAGCTTCAACACCGGGAGCTGGAAGTGCGAATGCAACAGTTGACGGAGTTTTGGCGACGGCAAATTTGACAATCTCCAAAGCAAACACCACCGCGTCCATTACGTCGAATTCCCCGAATCCTTCCTCAACCGCGCAACCCGTAACCGTGAATTATTCCGTTTCGGTCAATCCGCCGGGGGCTTTTACGGGTAGTTCATTGAGTCCTGCGCTCGTAACGGGCAATGTAATGGTTTCAGACGGCGTAAACAGTTGCATGGCAAGTGTTGCCGCCGGTTCTTGTTCGGTAATTTTAACGACGCTGGGAGCGAGAACTTTGACGGCAACTTATTTGGGCGATACCAATTACAACATTTCGCCTGCCTCGGCGGGAGTTTCACAGCAAGTGAACATTCCGACCGCCGCCGCCGTTTCAGTAGGTGGAAAGGTATTGACAGCCTCCGGTAGAGGAATCGGTAATTCAATAATTATTTTGACGAACCAAACCGGTGAGCTACGCTATGCACGAACAAATCCCTTTGGCTATTACCGTTTTAACGGAGTTAGTGTGGGAGAAACTTATGTTTTGACGGTTAGAAATAAACAATACCAATTCGATCAACCAAGCCTTGTAATTAATGTCAATGAAGAATTAAGCGAGATTAACTTTGTGGCAATTCCATAGCAGAAGCCTGAAAGTCATAATTTCAAAAAAAGAAGGCTGTATCTTTAGCCTTCTTTTTTTTGACAAGTAGTTTGTGTTTCCGATTTGTAATAAAAATATTTATTTCCAGAAATAAAATCAAATTGATTATAAATTGCTAAACTCAGATTCTGAATAAAACTGCTGAAACAAATAAAAGGACATATAATAATCTTTCAGCATCAAAAGAAAGTTTTATAAAAATTGTTGAAGCATAAAACCTGATGCGGATTAAGTTAAATAATTGTGAGAATTAAGCCTAAAATACTTTGACAAATTAAAAACTCAGAAAAAGAAAAAATCGTTGACCGTTCGCAAATCTGTGTGTTAGTTTTTTAAAGAGGTTACATTATTAAACCTCGCTGAAAATCTCGCCGAAATTATATACAATAAAAAATTAAGTGATTAGCGGATTCAATACAGACATCGTTTATGAAGGCGTAACGTATCACATTCAGACCGAAGACAAGGGTTTGGATACGCCGCTGATTTTGTCTTTGATCTATGATGGCGGGACGATTTTGGCAAGTAAGCGTTCGCCGTATAATGATTTGCTGGAAGATTTTGATGAAAACCTTTTATCCGAACGGCTTCAACGGCAACATAAATTGATTTGTGCGGCGGTCAAAGCCGGGAGAATCGAAGATTTGAAGCGGATGACGATGAAGAATTCCGCTGATAAAAAAAGTAAAGATGATGCGATTCCCGCGCCGATTGAAGTCGAAATTGTCGAAACAAGCGAACCGAATTCAGAAAAAACGGGATTTGAAACTTACATAATTCCTAGAGAGTTGCTGGAAAATTTGCCGGAATTGCAGGAACAA
>JBBSAX010000085.1:0-19609 GCA_038251885.1 Pyrinomonadales bacterium
CGGTGTTTTTGATAGAAAAAATTTGAGTATAGATAACTAATTCGTTATGGAAGAAATTGTAAAAACAATTTTCCCTTTTGCCGTCATCGGCGGCGGAATTTTTCTCGCTTTTCAAGGCGTTTTGATGATCGTTGCCTACACGGTTTTGGCGGAACGCAAGGTTTTGGGCTGGATTCAAGGACGAATCGGACCGAACCGCGTCGGACCTTGGGGACTTTTACAACCTTTTGCCGATCTCTTTAAATTTATCTTTAAAGAAGACATCGTTCCCGATAAATCAACCAAATTTATCTACTATCTTGCACCGATTGTTGCGTTGACGTGCGCTTTGATGCCGATTGTCGTTTATCCGTTCGGTCCGGCGATCACGACGGTTGATTGGACATTTCTGCCGTATGGTTTGGGCGAAGGAATTCGTCAACTTCCTTTAACAATCGCGCAAATTGATGTCGGCGTTTTGTATGTTTTGGGAATTACATCAGTTGGAGTTTACGGAATTGCACTCGCCGGTTGGTCATCGAATAATAAATATTCTTTGATGGGCGGACTTCGTTCATCGGCGCAGATGATTTCTTACGAATTAGCAATGGGTGCCTCGGTCATCGGTGTTGTGATGCTCTCAGGTTCGCTTGATCTAAATGGAATCATTTACGGACAAATTCATTCACCATTTAAATGGTATATTATTCCTCAGTTTATTGGATTTATCGTTTTTCTGATTGCCGCATTTGCTGAAACAAATCGTGTTCCATTCGATTTACCTGAAGCCGAAACTGAACTTGTCGCCGGATTTCACACGGAATATTCCGCTCTGAAATTCGCGCTCTTTTTTATGGCTGAATATGTCAATATGTTCACGGTTTCCGTGATGATTGTTACATTATTCTTAGGCGGTTGGTATCTTCCCGGTTTGAGTTACATTTTCGAACCCGGTTCGATTCCCTACGCGCTTGTCAGTCATATCGGATTTCTCGGAAAAATATGCGCGTTTCTATTTCTATATATTTGGATTCGCGGAACTTTGCCGCGTTTCAGATTTGACCAATTGATGAATTTCGGTTGGAAATTTTTACTGCCGGTTGCGCTTGGCAACGTGATTTTAACGATTATTATTGTTTACTTTTTGAATATTTAATTTTCAGATGTCAGATGTTAGATGTTAATTTTTAGACTTTTACTAATATCTGACATCAATCGTCTAACATCTCCAAAAAATGGTTACTATACTTTTCTTTTTATTTGCAGGTCTGGCAATCGCTTGTGCGGTTTCGATGGTCTATCACAAAAACCCGCTTTACAGCGCGGTTTCATTGGTCGGCGTTTTAGTTTCGCTTGCTTGTATTTACATCACACTTGCCGCACCGTTTATTGCCGCCGTGCAAATTTTGATTTATGCCGGCGCGATTATGGTTTTGGTTATTTTCGTGATAATGCTTCTGAATTTGGAAGAAGATAAACCGCTGATAAGATTAAACTATTTATACCCGGTCGGGGGAGTTTTAGGTGTAGTTTTGTTGGCTCAAACATTTTTTATTTTTTACGCAGTTAGCAAATCACCAGTAAAAAATGTAAATACAGACGAAACAGCCGGAAAAACCTTGAGTATAGGTTCGGCAATGTACACCGAATATTTGCTTCCGGTCGAAATTGTCGGAATTTTGCTTCTAATGGCAGTTGTCGGTTCGGTAATTTTGGCAAGACGAATTAAACAGCCGAAACTCGAACTCGTCGTCAAAAATGAAATGGAACGCCGCAACGAAGACGATAAGGCAATAATCTAAATTTATTTTAGGATTTTGGAATTTTTAAAATTGGAACATTAAGAAATGGAACCGAGTTTAGCTACATATTTAGCACTTTCAGGAATTTTATTCACCATCGGCACAGTCGGTGTGATTTATAAACGCAATGCTATCGGAATGTTTATGTGCATCGAGTTAATGCTCAACGCCGTAAACCTAACATTCGTCGCATTTTCGCGTCATTACGGGGACGTTACCGGACAGCTTTTCGTCTTTATGGTAATGAGCGTCGCCGCAGCGGAAGCAGCGGTCGGACTCGGAATTATAATCGCCTTTTTCCGCAATCGCTTATCGGTTGACGTTGATGATGCAAGCATTTTGAAAAATTAGAGTTTAGAGTAACGGCTTTAGCCGTGAAAAATAATGTTAAATGCAGATGTTTTGACATTTCAGGAGTTTATGGCGCACGAAACATTGCCGCTTTCGCAAATTCACGGCGCGATTCTTGAATTTCTGCAAGGACGCGAAGATGTCGTTTTGTTTGGCGCACACGCAGTAAATGCTTATGTTTCTGAACCGCGAATGACGCAGGATGTTGATTTGCTTTCAACACGCGCTGAAGAATTTGCCGAAGAATTGCGCGAATACTTGAGCGAAAAGTTTAATATTGCAATTCGCATTCGTGAAGTCGCAAACGGCAAAGGTTTTAGAGTTTATCAGAAACGTAAAGAAGGAACTCGTCATTTAGCAGACGTTCGGCTTGTTTCAGAATTTCCGAATACAGAAACTATTGAAAACATCAACATTCTGTCGCCGATTGAATTGATTGTGAGCAAGATAATTTCTTTTCAATCGAGATACGGCAAACCGAAATCTTGGACAGACCGACGCGATTTGGCAGTTTTGCTTTTGCAATTTCCCGAATTAATGGAAAAGGTTACAGAAAATCTGCAAAACAAAAATGTCGGCGAAAAGATTTTGGAAACTTGGGCGGAAATTGGAAATCAGGATTTTCAAATTGAAGACGAGGATGCAGATTTGATTTTTTAGCGCAAAAAATGAATTCAAAACTTAAAATAACAATATTATTCGTAGCTTTTTTTACAGCGCAGATAAGTTTTGCTCAAACATTGCCTACGAAAATAAAAAGCTATTTGAATCAGAACTATAAAGGTTGGAAATTACAAAAAGATCAGTGTTATCCTGACTCGCCCAGTAAAGCCGTTGTTAAGGGAAATTTTAACGGCGATAACAAAATTGATTATGCTGTAAAATTCGTTCGCGGAGAAAAAGGCTATATAATTGCATTTCTCGCTCAAAAACAAAATTACAAAGCATTTATCTTACACAATACTGATGCAGATGATGTTAAGTATTTGAGTCTGGATGTTTGGAAAAAAGGTGAAAGATTTGAACTTGGCGAGCAAAATATTTTGTTAAATTATGATGCTCCAAGCGATTTTCGTTGTGAATCGGATGTCGGCGGAATTCATCTTTACCGAAACGGAAAATTCATTGGGTATTAATTTTATAAAATGACTGAAAACAACTTTTTAAGTCTAATAATTTTCGCGCCGCTTATCGGTGCGGTTGTCAACTGGATTTACGGCGGTTGGCTGAAACAGCGAAACGAAACGGTTAGCGCGATTATCGCGTGTTCGTCGGTCGGCGTGGCGTGTGTCGTCGCGTTTATGATTGCGTTCGGCATCGGAACGCCGCATCAAGGCGCACTTTTTGCTGAAAAACCGATTCTCGATCAGCTTTGGACTTGGGTTCAGGTCGGTAATTTCCGCGCGGATTTCGGCTTGGGTATGGACAGACTTTCGGGGATTTACGTCTGTTTTATCACGTTTGTCGGTTTACTGATTCACATTTTTGCGACGGGTTATATGCACGGCGACAAAGGTTTTTATCGCTTTTTTGCGTACTTGAACCTGTTTATGTTCGCAATGCTGACGCTAATTTTGGCTGACAATTATCTGTTAATGTTCGTCGGTTGGGAAGGCGTTGGTTTATGTTCGTATCTTTTGATTGGTTATTACATCAAACGCGACGAAGCGCGGAAAGCGGCGAAAAAGGCTTTTGTCATGAACCGCATCGGAGATTGGGGCGTTTTGATGGGTATTTTTCTCATCTTTTCGATGACGGGTTCGATATCATTTTTTGATAAAACGGTTGACGGCGTTGAAGTTCAGAGTGTTTTTACTTGGGTTTCACAATTTGTTTTGACTGCTGATCCATTTACTTGGGGCGTAATTGTCGCAGGTGGTTTAACGAGCGCGGCAGTTCTTTTATTTATCGGTGCGACCGGAAAATCAGCGCAGATTCCGCTTTTAACGTGGTTGCCGGACGCGATGGCTGGTCCGACTCCGGTTTCGGCTTTGATTCACGCGGCAACGATGGTGACGGCAGGTGTTTATCTAGTCGTTCGTTCAAATGCAATTTTTCAAAATGCGCCGACGGCAATGTGGATTGTTGCCGTGATCGGCGCGGCGACCGCGATTTTTGCTGCGACAATTGCCATCGCGCAGAATGATATTAAGAAAGTTCTCGCTTATTCGACCGTTTCACAGCTCGGTTATATGTTTCTCGCCGCCGGTGTCGGCGCATTTTCGGTGGCGATTTTCCACGTAATGACGCACGCATTTTTCAAAGCACTTTTATTCCTCGGTTCGGGTTCGGTCATTCACGGAATGCACCACGAACAGGATATGCGACGAATGGGAAATTTGAAAAAATATATGCCGATAACCTTTTTAACAATGGTTACGGGTTGGCTGGCGATTTCGGGAATCCCGATTTTTGCCGGATTTTTCTCAAAAGACGAAATTCTTTATAAAACTTTTGCCGCCGACAAATATTTTCCCGTCGGAAATTTTCCGGGAAATGAATTTCTGTGGGTTGTGGCAGTTATCACAGCGGTTTTGACGGCGATTTATATGACCAGAATGATGGTTATGACATTCTGGGGCAAAGAGAGATTCCACGAACCGATAGCTGATGAATTTCCTGTAACGGACAATATCGGCGATGCGGCGCGAACCGAAGAAACGGCTTTTGCCCTCGGTGACGCACACAATGCCGTCGAACCGCACGCTTGGGCGACTGCCGATGAAGATATGGGGCACGACGATGAAGACGATCACGATGAAGAACATCATCATTTGCCGCACGATTTTAAACCGCACGAATCGCCTTGGACAATGACCGTTCCGCTTATCGTTTTAGCATTTCTTTCGACATTCGGCGGACTCGTCGGAGTTCCGTATGCGATCAGTTCTATATTCGGCGCGGGCGAAATCAATGCTTTTGAACACACGCTCGAACCGGTAATTTACAAAGCCGGTGCGAAAAATTCGGAAAGCGGTGCGACTGAAAAAAATGAAGTAAAACATTTTTTTGCAGCCGAAAGCAAATCGGAAAGCGGAGAAACCGATCACGCAGCGCATTCGCCTGAAGTTATTGCAAAGGAACGCTGGCTTGCATTGCTTTCGATTGTTCTTGCCATCGGCGGAATTTTAGTCGGTTGGTTCGGATTTATTAACAATCCTTTGAGAAAGATGCCGAAGATTCTCGAACAAAAATGGCGTGTTGACGAATTTTACAACGCCTACATTGTTGATCCGATCACAAATCTTTCGACAAAAGGTTTATGGAAAGGCTTCGATGTCGGCGTAATTGACGGAATCGTCAATGGCATCGGAAGCTTTGTCGTCGCGCTCGGCTCGGTCGCGCGAAGCGTTCAAGTCGGATTCGTCCGAAGTTACGCCGCGTTTATGCTTTTCGGCGCGTTGATTGTTATCGGATATTTTATTTATTACGGGTTCAAATTGATTGCTTAAATTTATGAAAGGTTTCAATAAAACTTCTATTTTTTTTACTTTAATCTTGATATTTGCTTTTCAGATTTATGTTTTGGCGCAAAATGATAAAAAAGTCGTTTCGGGCGAATATGAAAGTTTAACTCTCGGCGTAAATTCCGCTGGTGAATTGACCGGATATTTTAATGAAGGAACAGGTGACGACGGAAAAGGAAATCCCCGATTTACTTGCACATTTTTTATTTATGGCGCAAAGGAAACGGGCGGAATTTACAAAATAAAAACGTGGTATCCCGAATTTCCTGAAGAAGTTGTCGAAGGCGAGTTAAAATTTGTTAAAGTCGGGATCAAAAAAGGTGTGAACATCAAACTTGATGGCGAACACGGCGGATGTTGGAATGTCGCTCCGGTTCTTAAAGAAGAAAGCGGAGTTGATTTTTCCTTGAGTAATGAAGGAATCTGGGAAAGTGTTCGGATGATTTCGCCAAAAAGAGCATACCTTTTCAAATCTTTCGATGCCGGTGCACCGCAGAAAATTTACGTGGTTAAAAACGATGTCGTCAAAGTTTTGCAGACAAAAGGCGATATGGCGGAAATCAGCTATTCCAATTCGAGGGGCAAAACAACAAAAGGTTGGATAGAAAAAAAAGAATTTTACGGACTAGAACCGAACTAAAACTTTTTCAAAAATAATTTAATAAAATGGATTTCATTAAAGAAATACACGAAAATCTTCTAACAATTTTGATATTGCTCCCGACATTCGGTGCAATTGGTGTAATCGGACACGCGATGTTTTGGAAGCAAGATGCTCATCTGAAATGGGTTACGCTTGCCATTACACTGGTGAATTTTTTTGTTTCGCTGCCGCTGATTTTTATGCGAAGCGAAATTGCCGAAGGCGGTTTCTTTTTTGAAAAAAATATTTCGTGGATAAAAGCGATAAACACGAATTATCACGTAGGCGTTGACGGAATCAGCCTTTGGCTGGTGATTTTGACGACTTTCATAATGCCGATTGCGGTTCTTTCAACGTGGAACGCCGTCGAAAAAAGGCACACGGCTTTTTACGCATTTTTGCTTCTACTCGAAAGCGCAATGATCGGCGTTTTTGTTTCGCTCGATCTACTCGTTTTTTATCTGTTTTTTGAAGCATCGCTTGTTCCGATGTTTTTCCTGATCGGAATTTGGGGCGGCGAAAATAGAATTTACGCTGCGGTCAAATTCTTCATTTTTACGGCGTTCGGCAGTTTGCTGATGCTCGTGGCGATTATTTCGCTTTATTACTTGAGCATAAAAGCCAATGGCGGAATCGGCACTTTTGATTATGTAACTTTGGTTAATTTGATGACAAACGGAAGTCTTTCGTTTGTCGGTCAAAATGGCGAAGTTACGACCGCCGGAATTCTACTGTTCTGGGCATTTGCACTCGCGTTTGCGATCAAAGTTCCGATCTTTCCGCTTCATACGTGGTTGCCTGACGCGCACACCGAGGCTCCGACCGCAGGTTCAGTTATTCTGGCGGCTGTGCTTTTGAAAATGGGAACTTACGGCTTGTTGAGGTTTAATTTTGCTTTGTTTCCCGAAGCGTCAAAAGAATTCGCTTACGTATTTATCATTCTCGCAATTATCGGCATCATTTACGGTGCGTTGGTTGCAATGGTTCAGCCTGATATAAAACGGCTTGTCGCATATTCTTCGGTCGCACATATGGGTTTTGTGATTTTGGGAATGTTTTCATTTACCGAAATGGGAATGCAAGGTGCGCTTTATCAAATGCTCAATCATGGAATAACGACCGGAGCATTATTCCTTTTGGTCGGTTTTATTTACGAAAGACGGCATACGCGTCTTATTACGGAATATGGTGGAATCGCCAACATAATGCCGATTTACGCGACGATTTTTGTAATTACGACGATGGCTTCAATCGGACTTCCCTTCTTGAATGGTTTTGTCGGCGAATTTCTGACGATGATCGGAATGTGGACTGCGCCGGTAACTGTTTTCACACGTTCATTTTCAATTGGAGCGACGATGCTCGCAGGAACCGGTGTAATTTTCGCCGCCGTTTATTTGCTGTGGATGGTTCAAAGAGTTTTCTTTGGAAAATTGACGAATCCCAAAAACAAAAAACTTTTAGATTTAACGCCGCGTGAACTCGTTTTGATCGCGCCGCTGGTGTTTCTTATGGTATTTATGGGAGTTTATCCATCGCCGTTTTTGAATGCTTCGCAGAAAAGTATTGTAGCTGTTCAGGAAAGAGTTTTGCATCAAGCGGGCGGAACAGTTGAAAAGGCGGAAAACAAAAAAGAAGCCGAACATTAATTTTATTAAGCGTTTGGAGTCCGCGCTTCAGAGTACCTTCCGCCACCCTTCGCCGGCGGAAATAGCCACCTAAAGGCGGGACTCAAAATGCTTTAGTATTTAAATTATTTCATTATAAAAATGAACACATTATTTTTAGCAAATTTACTTAATCCGAACGCAGATGTTTTGGCAATTGCGCCTGAGCTTATGCTGGCTATCACCGGTGTTATGGTGATGCTTTACGACAGTTTTAATCCGAAGCAGAGATATGTTTCAGGCGCGATTTCGTTGCTCGGCATTGTTTTTTCGGCAATTCTGCTCGGTATGATGTATGGTTCTCCTTCCCCGGCTTCGGCTTGGAACGGAATGATTATCACGGACGGTCTGCGTCTGAGTTTTTCATTCGTCTTTCTTTTCGTTACCGCGCTGACGATTTTGATTTCATCGGTTTGGATTGACCGGGAAGATGTTCCTGTCGGCGAATATCACACGTTGCTTTTATTTGCGACCGTCGGAATGATGTTTATGGCTTCGGGAAATGATCTCGTCGTTATATTTCTCGGCTTGGAAACGCTTTCAATCGCAACTTATGTAATGGCTGGACTCCGAAAAAACGATCTGCGTTCAAACGAAGCGTCAATGAAATATTTTATTCTCGGTTCGTTCGCTACAGGATTTCTGCTTTACGGAATGGCGTTAATTTACGGAGCGACCGGAACGACCAATATTACGGCAATCGCGCTCAAAGTTGGAGATCCGAATTTCCCTGCTTTGCTATTGATCGGCGGTGCGATGTTGATTATCGGTTTCGGATTTAAGATTGCGACGGTTCCCTTTCACGTTTGGACACCGGACGTTTACGAAGGCGCACCTTCGCCGATTACGGCATTTATGGCAACCGGACCGAAAGCCGCCGGATTTGCTTCGTTTATGCGCGTTTTCGTCATCGGTTTTCCGTTAATTGCCGGAGCGCAAGCCGCCGGATATTTGCACGAAACTTGGATAACGGCTTTAGCAATAATGGGGATGTTGACGATGAGCGTCGGGAACATTGCAGCGATTGTTCAAAATAACGTCAAGCGAATGCTGGCTTATTCTTCTATTGCCCACGCCGGTTACGCGCTCGTCGGTTTTATTGGTGCGGGAATGGCTGACACGATTATTAAAAGAAATGAAGCAATTGCTTCGGTTGCATTTTATATGCTGACCTACGCCGTTACAAATCTCGGCGCATTTGCAATTATTACGTTGCTTTCACAGAAAAATGACCGCCGAACCGAGTTTGAAGATTACAACGGCATCGGTTTCAAATCTCCGATCCTCGCATTTTCGCTTTCATTATTTATGCTTTCGCTTTTAGGACTGCCTTTGACGGCGGGCTTTATGGGCAAAGTTTTAGTTTTCCGTCCCGCCCTCGAAGCCGGAAGCACACTTTTAGTTGTGCTGGTTATAGTTGCTGTCATTAATACAGCGATTTCGGCTTATTACTATTTGCGCCTGATTGTTGTGATGTTTTTCCGCGAACGAACAACCGAATGGTTTGAACCGAAAATTCCGGCGGCAATTGCTGTGGCATTGGTCATTACAGTTTTAGGTGTTTTCTATTTCGGACTTTTCAGCGAATCATTAATCCAACGATTTATGCTTTCTCCGGCTTAACCGGAAACTTATCAAATGTTCAGCGAAATTGATGTTGAAAAATGGAAGCGTAAAGAAACTTTCGTGTTTTTCAAAGATTTTGAAGACCCGTTTTTCAACATCACCGCACATCTCGATGTCACCGCGCTTTATAATTTTTGCAAGGACAAAAATTTATTATTTTCACTAACAAATCTCTTTTACTCTCTTCAAACAGCGAATGAAATCAAGGAATTCAGGTTTCGTTTATTAAATAAAAAGTTAGTTGAATTTGATAAAGTTGATGCTACACAGACAATCTTAAATGAGGATGAAACCTTTTCATTTTGCTATTTTGAAATGCAACCGGATGTTTTTTTATTCAATAAAACCGGAAAATTTGCGCTCGAAAAATATAAAAAGTTACGCACTTTCGATGTCGAAGCCGATAGAGTTGATCTGATTTATCATTCAGTAATTCCCTGGATTTCGTTCACGAGTTTCAAGCACGCCAGCCGTTTTGATAATAAACAAACAATTCCGCGAATTGTCTTCGGCAAGATGTTTGAAGACGGAAGAAAAAAGAAAATTCCGCTTTCAGTCGAAGTTCACCACGCAATGATGGATGGTGTTCACGTCGGCAAATTTTTTAACAGTTTGCAGGAAAAGTTTAAAAATCCGGCTTGATGCAGGAAGCACAGGCTGCCGACCTGCGCTCCCTGTGAAAACAAAGCTATTCAAAAAAGTTTTGAATATGCTATTCTATAGAACAGCCTCACGGCTAACGGTTATGGAAATTGTTTCCGAAATCAAAGATAAACTCGGTGAAGAATGGCTTCCCTTTATTTACAAGGAAAAAGTTCGGACGCAACGGACGCGCTCGCATCAATTAGAAGTTGCAAAACGCGAGAATCGGGCGATAATCCAACACACTTTGCTCGGAGTCGAATTAAAGGTCGGGAATAAAAGATTTTCCTGTCCTGATTTATCCACAGCCCGTTATTTACAAATTTTCGCACGTTTCGGTTGTCAGGAAGTCGCCGTTCCGTATGATATTACCAAAATATCTACTCTTGCGGATGCACTCGAATCTTCATGGCACAAAAGTCTTCTGCTTTTGGAAGAAAGAGCAAAAGACAAGACCGCTTCCGTCAAAGGTCGGATGCGTTCGGCTTTGCTCAAGGAAATGCGGCTGGAAATTGGAGAAATCGGCGCAGGTTCTTTGATGCCGGAATTCAAACAAAGCACTAAACAAAGAAGATAATTAAGTCTGTTGATTGAATTTTTTTGCTTTTCCAATTTTTAAAATACGCTTTAAAGTGTTTTAATTTTAATTACAACTTTTGAAACTATTAAGACAATCCAATAAATATGCTAGACGAAACACCCGAATCATTTAAATCGAAACCGAAGGAAATGAAACTTCCCTTTCCTTATAATAAACAACCGTTTTGCCGGTATGAACCGATTGAAAAAAAGATTGACTTTGCTAAAGTCCTGATTATGAACAATCTTTTGCGTTACGAATCCGATGTTTCGGAATTGGCAAAAGAGGAATGGGACGGCAGCTTGGATTCAAAGTTGAAATTTGAACGCAAAATTTCGGGAATGGCTTGCAACAACATCGCGCAAAATGTTCTGCGCCTTGTCAAACAACCGAAAACTCTAACTGTTCATTTATCAGAAGTTGCGGCGGCGGCGGAAAGTTTTCGTCCAGATGCGATTGTCATGAGCGGAACTTTGTCTGATTTCGATTATTACAATCCCACACAATTAGAAAAATTCAGCGAATTTATCAAAAAAACAAAAATTCCCGTTTTGGCAATTTGCGGCGCACATCAATTGGTCGGAATGAGTTTCGGCGCAAAACTGACGACGCTTGACGATTTAGAACCTTCGGAAAAAAGAGCAAATCGGGTTGTTGAATATCAATATCGTTTTATAAAAATTACTGACACTTCCGATCCGATATTTGCCGGAATTTCCAACGAAGAAAGTGCCGAAGCCAGAGTTTGGCAGGATTATACTTTGGAAGACGATATTTTGCGCGTCTGGCAAAATCACGGACTTCAAGTCAACGGCGTTCCCAAAGATTTTGAACTTCTGGCAACTTCATACCTTTGCAAAAATCAAATGATGGTCAAGCGAACTAAAGGTCAATTAATTTACGCCGTTCAATTCCATCTCGAAAAATCCTTTGAAGATTGGTCAAAAAACCCGACGCGGTGGGAACATCTGAACGAATCACGCGACGGTCGAATTTTGTTTGAAAACTTTCTCAAATTGGCTCTTAAACATAAGGCAATATAAATTAACCGCGAAACACGCGAAATAAACTAAAACAGAAAAAAGCAAGCAAACTCAAAGTTTGGTTACTTTTTCTTTTGGCGTTTTTCGCGTGTTTCGCGGTTAATAAATTCTCTGATTTTAATCGAAACATTTTTCCGGCACGTTTTCCAGAGTATTTATCATTAACATATCAACGACGGCGTTAAAATCTCCGCCGGATTCTTCAAAGACTTTTAATTGTTCATCGGCGGAAGTTCCGCGATCTAAGATCGTGTGAATATGTTCGATTTCTTTTCTTGAATCCAATTGATCTACTACGTCGTCAACAAATTCAAGCAATTCACGGATTAAATCCTTGACCGGAACTTCTTTTTGTTTTCCTAGATCAAGCAACATTCCGTCGAGTCCGTAACGAATCGCACGCCATTTGTTTTCCTGAATCAAACGGCGATGATAAAGCCGGAAACCGAGATTTTTATCAATCAAAGTGTCGAGTTTGCAAACAATCGCCTGAAAGAGTGCGGCAACGGCAATCGTATCGTCAACTCTTGTCGGAATGTCGCAAATTCTGAATTCCAAAGTCGGAAAAATTTGATGCGGACGAATATCCCACCAAATTTTAGTCGCGTCCTGAACGCAATTCATTTTCACAAGAAGATCAACATAACTTTGATATTGTTGCGCCGATTCAAAATGATCGGGAATGTCGGTGCGCGGAAATTTTTTGAAGACTTCCGAACGATAGCTTTTAAGTCCCGTATTGAAACCCAACCAAAACGGCGAAGATGTTGTCATCGCCAAAACGTGCGGCAGAAAATATCGCGCCGCATTCATAATTTGAATTCGACGTTCTAAAGTTTCGATTCCGACGTGGACGTGAACGCCGAAAATCAACAGCGAACGCGCAACCATCTGGAGTTCTTGGACAAGCAATTTATATCTGTCGGCTTCAAAAATCGTCTGTTCAGACCATTTTGAAAATGGGTGAGTCGAAGCGGCGACGATTGCCATTCCTTTTTTTCGGGCAAGATACGAAATTATGCAACGTAATTTTGTAATATCTTCGCGGGCTTCTTGAATATTTTTGCAAACGCCCGTTCCAACTTCGATCATTGATTGAATCATTTCGGGTTTTATTTTTTCACCTAAAAGTAAAACGCCTTCTTCTAAAATTTCCGAAACGTGCGATTTGAGTTCGCGCGTGGTTGGGTCAACAATTTGAAATTCCTCTTCGATTCCAAGCGTGTATTTATCAAACATATATAGAATTATTCCTCAGATTGTTTGCGAATAAAAAAATTTTCGCGTTTGGATTTATTGTAAATTTAGCTCTCTCTTTAACACCGCTAATTTTTCTTCATTGAGATTTTGAAAACTAATGCCGAAACCTATTCCTTCTTCAGCGTATGCGACCAAGCCATCAATAACAAGAGATTTTCCGCTTAAGGTCAGCCGGATTAGAATTTGTTTACCGACTTCCAGCGAGGCATTTGTTTTTAAGAATAAACCGCCGATGCTGATGTCGGTAGTATTAGCAATTCCAGTCGCATCGCCGCCTTCAAAGTGAACATCGACAATTAGTTTTTTACGGTCTGTTTGCCGTCTTTCAAAAATATCTATTCTTTCAGATGAATCTTCCGGCATTTTTTACCTCGCAAATGATTCTTGTAAAGTCTGAATTCTAAAAACTACTGAATTTAAGTTAATTTATCATACTTAACTCGTTTTGTGGTGATAATTATTTAGCGTCCGAGAAATTTTTTAATTTGGAAAAGATTTCAAGTATTATTTAACAATTTCCTTGGCAATTTGCAGAAAAACTTTCGCCGCGTGTGAAAGCACCGAATTTCGGCGGTAAATAAAGTGTAGTTGTCTTTCCAATTTTAATTCCTTGACTGAAAGCGCGAAAAGTTGTCCATTGTCAATTTCGCTTTGAGCAGTCAATTTCGGCACAAGAGCTACGCCGACACCTTTTTCAACCAGTTTTTTAATCGCTTCGAGCGATGGCAGTTCCGTTGAGATATTAAGTTTTACCTGATGTTTTTCAAAAGCATTGATAACTTGTTCACGATACGGCGAAGACGCATTATGCGCGATAAATGTTTCGGTTCCCAAATCTTTGATCGAAACGTCAGATTTTCCGGCTAAACTGTGTTGCGGCGAAACAACCAGAATCAATTCATCAATGTAAACCGGAATTGATTTTACCGATTCATCCTTCGGTTTAAAGGAAATCACGCCGAGTTCAACTTCCCGGGCGTTAATTTCCGTCGGAATCCGACTCGCCACGCCGCGTTTTACTTCAACTTTGATTAATGGATGTCTTTTCTCAAACTCTTCAATTATCGGCAAAAGACAAAAAACAGTGTGTTCATTTGCGCTGATCGTAACCTTTCCGTGCTGTAAATTTTTGAGTTCTTTGATCGCAACGTGAGCATTTTGCCGCAGATTCAGCATTTGTTTAGCATAATCAAGCAAAACTTCTCCGGCAGTCGTCAGAGTTCCGTCTTTTGATGAACGGTCAAAAAGTTTTTCGCCGACTTCTTTTTCCAAACGCCGAATTGCCTGACTTACAGCCGGTTGTGTGCGATGCAAAACTTCTGCCGCCCGCGAAAAACTTTTTTCCCGCGCCACCGCAACCAGAACTTCCAACTGATTAATATCCATTTATTTGTTTTAAAATAATTCAAATACGCAGTATTAGAACAATTAAATCAAATATAACTATAACATTTATTTATTTTGATTACATTCTTATTAGCAATTGTTTGGTAAAACAATTGGTTGAAGTAAAAATAGTTATTTTATGTCTATAAATTTTTATTATCTTTTTATGGAATACATAATCTTGACTTTTAGTTTTAATCTTTTATACTATTTTCAATTGAGATCAAATTTTACATTTGACCAACAAAATTTCCCGGAGAAGAAAATGAAAGATAAAACAATCAAAATATTCGACACGACTTTGCGCGACGGTGAACAATCGCCGGGGTGTTCGATGAATTTGGGCGAAAAAATCAAGATGGCGCGTCAACTCGAATCTTTAGGCGTTGACATTATCGAAGCCGGATTTCCGATTGCTTCGGAAGGCGATTTTCAGGCGGTAAGAGCGATTTCAGAAGAATTGAGGGAAACAAAAGTCGCCGCGCTTGCGCGAACAACCGAATTAGATATTTTCCGCGCCGCCGAAGCACTGAAAAAGGCAAAACGTCCGCGAATTCATACTTTTGTTGCAACAAGCGATATTCATCTTGAGTTCAAACTAAAAAAGACGCGCGATGAAGTTTTGGAAATGACGCGAAATGCTGTTCGTTTGGCGCGAAACTACGTTGAAGACGTTGAGTTTTCCGCCGAAGATGCGACACGAAGTGATATTGATTTTCTATGCGAAGTTTTCAAAGTTGCCGTCGAAGAAGGCGCGAGTGTTATAAATGTTCCCGATACTGTCGGTTACACTTTGCCGGATGAATATTCAAACTTAATTCGCACCGTCAAAGAAAAAGTTGTCGGCGATAAAAATATAACGATAAGTGTGCATTGCCACAATGATTTAGGTTTAGCAGTTGCGAATAGTTTGGCGGCAATCGAAGCCGGCGCAAGACAAGTCGAATGTACAATCAACGGCATTGGCGAACGCGCCGGAAACGCTTCGTTGGAGGAATTTATAATGGCTTGCGTCGTCCGCGCCGACAAAATGCCGTTTGCAAATAATATAAAAACCAATCAACTTTATCCGACAAGTCAAATGCTTTCATCAATTATCAGTTTCGGCGTACAACCGAACAAAGCGATTGTCGGACGCAACGCATTTGCACACGAAGCCGGAATTCATCAGCACGGCGTTTTGAGCAATCCGCTTTGCTATGAAATTATGACACCGGAATCGGTCGGCGTTCCTTCAAATGACATTGTTCTCGGCAAACATTCCGGTAAACACGCACTCGCCGCACGTTATAAAGAATTAGGTTACGAATTCGATTCAATCGAAATCGGCGAAATTTACCGAAAATTTACAACGCTTGCCGACAAGAAAAAGAACATTTATGATCAAGATTTGCTGGCAATCTTGCCAACTCAAATACCCGTTTTGATGGCAGCTTAGTTATTAGCCCACGAAACACACGAAAGACACAAAAAATGAAGAAAAATATTTCGTATTTTTTGTGTCTTTCGTGGGCAAAACATTCTTATGAAAATTACAGTTTTAGCAGGCGACGGCATCGGCGTTGAAGTTACACGCGAAGCCGTCAAAGTTTTAAATGCAATCGCCGAAGTTTTCGGTTTGACGATTGAAACAGACGCGCAATTAATCGGCGGCGCGGCAATTCAAGCGACAGGTTCGCCGCTTCCCGAATCAACCCGAAACTCGTGTTCCGAATCGGACGCAGTTTTACTCGGCGCGGTCGGTGCGCCGGAATTCGATTATCTTTTGCCCGAACAACGTCCCGAAATCGGACTTCTGCAACTTCGTCAACTACTCGGCGGATTTGCAAATCTTCGTCCTTCGCGGGCATTTCCCGCATTGATTGATTCTTCGCCGCTTAAAAAAGAGATTTTTGAAGGCACGGATATGCTCATCGTCCGCGAACTTCTCGGCGGACTTTATTTCGGTCAACCGCGCGGAATTTCTGAAACAGAAGGATTTAACACGATGCGTTATTCGGTTTCGGAAGTCGAAAGAGTTGCGCGTGTCGCTTTTGAATCGGCGAAATTGAGAAAGAAAAAAGTAACGTCGGTTGATAAAGCAAATGTTTTGGAAACGTCGCGGTTGTGGCGCGAAACGGTCGAAAGAGTTGCAAAAGATTATCCTGAAATTGAATTAGAACATCTTTTTGTTGACGCTTGCGCGATGCACCTTGTAACAAATCCGACACGCTTTGACGTAATTTTAACCGAAAACCTCTTCGGCGATATTTTATCGGATGAAGCGGCGGTTTTGACCGGAAGTTTGGGAATGTTGGCATCAGCAACAGTTGGCGGAAAAATTGATTTATTTGAACCCGTTCACGGTTCTGCGCCCGATATTGCCGGAAAAAATATCGCAAATCCTTTGGGCGCAATAGCTTCCGTCGCAATGCTTTTCCGCCACACAGCAAGAAATGACGCAGCGGCTGAAGCTATCGAAAACGCGATTGATAAAGTTTTAGAAGAAGGTTTGCGAACTTTAGATATTTCAAATGATAAGGAAAATTTTGCAAAAACCGACGAGATCGGCGATTTGGTGGCAAAATACGCCGTTGAATTTGCAAATAAACGATATAATTCTCAAACAGTTTAATGTTTCGCCACGAAAAAACACAAAGTTCACAAAATTTTTAATAATTATTTCGTGCTTTTTCGTGTCAATTCGTGGCTAAATTTCTTATGAAAACGCTTTACGACAAAATTTGGGATGCACATATCGTTCACGAAGAAGCCGGAAAACCTGCGCTTCTTTACATTGATCTGCATCTGATTCACGAAGTTACAACGCCGCAGGCTTTTGAAGGTTTGCGTCTGGCAAACCGCAAAGTTCGCCGTCCCGAACTGACTTTCGGAACGCTCGATCACGCGATTCCGACGATCAATCGAAATCTTCCGTTTAACGATAAGATCGCCGAAAAACAAGTCGAAGCATTGCGAAAAAACTGCAAAGAATTCGGTGTAAAATTGTTTGATTTAGACAGAATCGAGCAAGGAATTATTCACGTTTTCGCTCCCGAACAAGGTCTTGTTCAGCCGGGAATGACAATTGTTTGCGGAGATTCGCACACTTCAACGCACGGCGCATTCGGCGCGTTGGCTTTTGGAATCGGAACCTCGGAAGTCGAACACGTTCTTGCGACGCAGACTTTGCCGCAGAGAAAATCGAAAAATATGCTTGTGCGCGTCGAAGGCGAATTGCAATTCGGCGTTACCGCAAAAGACGTAATTCTGGCAATCATTAACGAAATCGGCACCGACGGCGCGACAGGTTTCGTCATCGAATACGCCGGAAGCGCGATTGAAAATCTTTCGATGGAAGGCAGAATGACGGTTTGCAATATGTCCATCGAAGCCGGAGCGCGTGCCGGTTTAATCGCCCCGGACGCAAAAACTTTTGAATATTTGAGCAAAAAACCATTCGCGCCGAAAGACGAAATTTGGCAAAAAGCCGTCGAATATTGGCAAACTTTGAAAACTGACGAAGACGCAAAATTTGATAAAATTTTTGAAATCAAAGCCGAGTCAATCGAACCTTTTGTAACTTGGGGAACTTCGCCCGGAATGAGCGTCAAAGTTTCCGAAAATGTTCCCACATTTTCCGACGCGAAAGACGAAACGGAGCGCAAATCCTTTGAACGCGCTTTTGAATATATGGATTTAGAACCCGCGAAAAAGATCAAAGAAATCGAAATAAACCGCGCTTTTATCGGCTCTTGCACAAATTCCAGAATCGAAGATTTGCGCGAAGCCGCGAAAGTTATAAAGGGTTATAAAATCAACGAAAAAGTCAGCGCGATGATCGTTCCGGGTTCGATGCAAATCAAAAAACAAGCCGAAGAAGAAGGACTTGCACAGATTTTCACCGACGCAGGTTTTGAATGGCGCGACGCGGGCTGTTCGATGTGTTTGGCAATGAACGAAGACATTTTGCAATCCGGCGAACGCTGCGCTTCGACATCAAACCGAAATTTTGAAGGTCGCCAAGGTCGTGGCGGCAGAACGCATCTCGTTTCGCCTTCGATGGCGGCGGCGGCGGCAATCGAAGGGCATTTTGTTGATGTCCGCAAATGGAAATTTAACAAATAGTTTGCAGAGTTTTCAGGAAGTTTCAGGAAGTTTGCAGAGTTTTTTCTGATTTTAACTTTCTGCAACTTCCTGAAACTGTCTGAAAACTCACTGAGAACTTTTTATGAACAAATTCACAAAACATACAGGCTTAGCCGCGCCACTTTATCAGGCGAACATTGATACCGATCAGATTATTCCGAAGCAGTTTTTGAAAAGCATCGAGCGCACGGGATTCGGGCAATTTTTGTTTTACGATTGGCGTTTTAATGCTGACGGAATGCCGAAAGCGGATTTTGTTTTGAATTTGCCAAAATATAAAAACGCTTCCGTATTGCTTACCGGAAAAAATTTCGGCTGCGGAAGCTCACGCGAACACGCGCCTTGGAGCTTGGAAGATTTCGGTTTTCGCGTCGTCATCGCATCGGCTTTTGCAGATATTTTTTATAATAATTGCTTCAAAGTCGGAATTCTGCCGGTAATACTTGAAGAAGAAAAAGTCGCCGAACTCGTCAGCCGCGCCGAAGAAATCGAAAATTATCAATTAACGGTTGATCTGGAAAATAAAAAAATTACTGATGAAAAAGGTTTTGAAACAACATTTAATGTTGACGATTTTCGTCGCCATTGTCTATTAAATGGATTAGACGACATCGGTTTGACGCTTCAGCACGAAGAGAAAATCACAAAGTTTGAAGAAAATCGTCCGGCGTGGAGTTTTTAGAAAGATATTGTTTCAAGTTTTACGTCGAGTTATTTTTTCAAACAATATCTTTGGAATAGATAATAAATAATAGATTTTCCCGACTTCATCTATTATCTTTCATCTATCAGTTTTCATCTATTCCGAATTATTTTTTTACAATCTTCCTGAACTATATTTAAAACTTACTTTTGTTTTCTAATCTGAATCAACAACTTACTTGCTAATTCCGTATTTTCACGATCTTGAACGGCTTTTTCAAATTCGCTTTCCGCTTCAGTCAAAAGTCCTTCGGATGCGAAAATTATTCCGCGAATGAGAGAAGATTTAGGCAGATTTTTATTTGAAAATTGCTCTGAAACTTTAAATTTCCC
>JBBSAX010000086.1:0-19423 GCA_038251885.1 Pyrinomonadales bacterium
AGAAGTGTTCAAGTTAAGCGAAATCGTGTTCACCTTGAAGCGAAATCGTGTTCAAGCGATTGCGAAACGGTGTTCACTTTGGTGCGAAATGAAGTTCAGCTTGATGCGAAATTGGTGTTCAGCTTGGTGCGAAATATGCAATTTTCCCTTTATTCGTTGATTTTAGCCCTCTGCGTAATGAATTAAGTATCTTTCCCGCCATCCACCAATCTTCCGAATTCGGGGTAAATAAAGTCCCATCTTTTTCTCTATCTTTTCTAACCTGTTGCCAACGCCTTACTTCACTGTCATCCGAAGAACCTGCTGTCAGTTCTTCCAAAACAATAGCCGTCATACAAAATCCTTGTGGATAATATGACGGCTGATGTGTAATAAAAATGCAAGTATCAAATGTTATTGTAGGCATTAATCAACACGCTTGTCCCGATTTTTGTAAGTATATTGCCACGCTTTTAATGTTGCCTTATCTGACTTAGACATTTTTGACTTATCCATTGGCACATTCAACAAATGACTGCAGTTTGATGTTTTTACACTTTTAGAGACATTAATCTTTTGCGTTGTATTATTTTGAGCTGCTTTTTTAGCCAATTTTATTACCTCCTTTGAAACTTAACTACAAATTAGATGCAGTTTTTATAAAGTTATATTTACATATTTATAAAAATACGTCCAGAAAATATAAAGAATTCTGTATTGCAACATTTTTTTATTACTAAATTATTCATCAATAACCGGCTCTTGTTTACGGGTTTTCCGGCGTTCGGCTTTCCATTTTTTGCGGACGGCGGCGACATCGAATTTATCGCGTTTGCTATCGCGGAGGTTTTCTACTTCGTGTTGGACTCGTGCGGCGATTAGTCTGTAAGCCTCTGTGTTTGGAACGCTTTTTGTCATTTCGGCTAATTCTTCGTAAGAGAGAAATCTGCCGACTTTTGCGCCGATTTTTGCGCCGATGCTGGTTCTGGGCGGAATCGTCATTCCTTTCGGGAAGGCTTCGTAAGTTCCCCAGAGATAAATGGGCAGAATTCCGATTTTGTCGTTGAGCGCGAGATAGCCGATGATCGGTTTGAATTCGGCGATGTGTCCTGATTCTTGCCGTCCGCCTTCGGGGAAAATCAGCGCGTTATAGCCTTCGTGCAGAATCTGCGTAACGTGGCGAAGAGATTGGCGCAGACTTCCGGTGCGTTCGATTGGCACGAGCGTCGTGAAATTGTTCATATACGCGCGTTTGTATTTCGTGTCGAACCAATAATCCGCCGCCGCGACCGCGACCGTTTGTTCCGCTGCGTCTTTGCCGAGTGCGCGTTTTACCAAACCCGTGTCGAGATGCGATGTGTGGTTCGGCGCGACGATGAAATTCGTGTGAACCGGAACATTTGCTTCGCCTTCGATCTTTGTTTCAAGAACATTTTCGTAAAGTTTTTCCTGTGCAAAATCTACGAGCGAATTTCCGACGCGACGAACAAGCGAAGGAATATAAAGTTCGTCATTCTTTTTGTCTTCGTTGCGCGGTTCGTCAGCAAGTTTTTTTGATTTATCAACGCGGTTAATGGCGGTTAAAAGTTCGCGGACGGTTTCGACTTCGTTCAAAGTATCGGGCGATAAAACTCTGCCGCCGGCATCTTCGACCGCGCCTTGAAGCTCGACAAACATTAGAGAATCAAAGCCTAAATCGGTAAGTTTATCGCTCAACTCAATTTCCGAAAGCGGACGATTTGAAACCGACGCGACGATTTTGCGAATCCAAAGCGCGGTATCATCGCCTTTTGTTTCAACGACTTGTTTCGTTTTATTTTTCGCCCGCGCTTCGAGATTTTGCAAAAATTCGACAACTTCTTTGCGTTTTACCTTGCGCGTCGCCGTTCGCGGCAATTCAAACGGTGTCAGATGCAAAACTTTCGCGCGTTTAAAAAACGGTAATGATGCCGAAACTTCACGGAAATGTTCTTCGACTTTTTTATTAGTTTCGGCGCGGCTCAATGAAATATCCGTTTCATAATCCGGCACAACCAATGCGGCAATTTTTTCGCCGCCATCATCGTCAGGCAAACCGACGACCGATAATTCCTTGATAAAATTGGATTTTCCGTAATGATCTTCGATCTCGTCGGGATAAATATTTTTGCCGTTCGAATCAATAATTACATCTTTTGAACGTCCGACAATATAGAGATTTCCGTCTTCGTCAATGCGTCCCAAATCGCCCGTTTTCAGCCAGCGATCTTCTAAAACTTCTTCGGTTGCCGCTTCGTTGTTGTAATAACCGAGCATCACATTTTGCCCGCGAGCGAGGACTTCGCCGACACCGTTTGCGTCCGCATTGTCAATTTTGACCTCAACGCCCGGAAGCGGTTTTCCGACGCTGCCTTTTAGTAATTTATTTCCCGGACGCGCGACGGTTAAAACGGGAGAAGATTCGGTCAAACCGTAACCTTCTAAAACCGTAAAACCTAAACCGTGCAAGTCTTTCTGAACTTTTTCGCTCAATGCCGAACCGCCCGAAATCAAATAGCGCATCTGTCCGCCCATTCCTTCGTGGATCGGGAAAAAGATGATCGGTCCGAGATTGAAAATCGTGTTGTCGCGCAACCAAGCGTTGAAATCAATAATGTTGTCGGCGAGATCGGCAAACCAATCGCCGCGTTCTCTGAGGCGGGTTTTGATGCGGCGATGCAGCATTTCCCACAGCGCGGGAACGCCGATCATTCCCGTAACGTGATTGTTTTCAATCGCTCGTGCAAGTTCTTCTGACGAAAGTTCGTCCAAATATGTGATCTGCGTTCCGTTGGCAAACGGCGTTAAGAATCCGGCGGAAAATTCAAAAGTATGGTGCATCGGCAAAACCGACAAAATGCCATCAGTAATGTCCATTTCCAAAACGGACGACAGCATCGAGATCATATTGGTGAAATTTTTGTGCGAAAGCATCACGGCTTTTGGCGTTCCGGTTGTTCCGCTTGTAAAGATTAATGAAGCAACCGCACTTGAAATGATTTTTTCCGGTAAAAGCGCGATGCGTTGCGCTTCTTCGGTTTCCGAAGTCATTTCAAAAACGTCTTCAAAAGTCCAGACGTTCAAATCCAGTTTTTCGTCTTTTAATCTTTCGGCTAATTCGGGATTTTCGCTAAAAAGTTTGGGCGACAAAACAATCGCCGATGCTTCGCCCGCTCTTGCAAAATTGAGGATTTCATCAATCGAACTCGCCGGATCAATCGGAATCGCGGTCGCGCCCGCCTTTAAAATTCCGAAATACGTCATTCCCCATTCCGGCATATTTTGGGAAAACAAAATTACACGGTCGTTCGGTTTGATTTTGTTGAAAGCAAAAAATGCGGCGGCGCGGGTCGCCAGTTCGCGGACATCTGCAAAAGTATATTGTTCCTTTTTGCCGTCGCGCTCGATTCGCATCGCCACGCGCGTCGGAAATCTCTTGGTCGAAGTGTCGAAAAGATCAATCAAATCGCGGTAAGTATATGCACGGCGTTCCTGAATTTTGAGGTCTTCCTCTAATTGCGGCAAAACCCATTTTCTGAGTCCCGGAAAATGAACTTCGAGCCAATAATGATACCAATCAATATTTTCGGGATACCACGGAAGCAGATTTTGCTCGCTTTTTTTGACGACGGACATCAGCGCACGAACATTGTCCGAGCGATAGAGATATTCGTTGTCAATCATAAACGGCTTGAAAAGATCAAACGCCTGCATCGTTTCTTCGGTCGTGTGTTCAAATTCTTCGACGGATTTTTTCAAATCCGAAACGATATTGCTGATGCGTCCGCCGCCCCAATTCGGTGCGGCTTTGTCGAGAAAACCGTTCGCCGCTTTCGCCAGTTTATTAAACATCGGCACTGAAGTTCGTTCGTAGGCTTTTTGTGTTACGGGAGTCGCTTCGATCATTGATTGAACGCGATTGACAATTGAATTTCCGGTTTCTTTTTCCTTAAAATGGCGGCGTTTGTAAAGTCCGACAAGTCCGACGATGCGTTTCATATCGTTCGGATTTGAATCGCCCGTCGAAGTCTGAAAAACAAGCGGCGGTTTGTCGTCAACGAGCGCATTCATCGCCGCGCCGAGCATCGCGCCCGCAACCATATCAACAGGAATTATGTCCAAAATCAACTTTTCATTAACGGGAAAAATCGGCTGTCCGCGCAAGGCGATCAAAATCAGAGGCGCGGTCGTCGTAAAACCTTCGTTCCAACCCGGAAACGGATAACTGAGCGAAGATTCGACAATCGAAGGTCGCACCAGAGTTTTTACAATATCGTCTTGTTGAGCAATAATCTGCTCGGCAAGCGACTTTGAATAAGTGTAAATATTCGTCCAACCCCAATAATTTGCGCGTTCTTCGCCGAGTTCGGTCGTGCGTTCACGAATCCACATTTTGCGCTCACGGAAAATCGCTGATTTTAGCGCGGATTCATCGTCAGGATCGCGTCCTTCTTCGATAAAACGATCTCTGGCAAGTTCGCGGAATTTCGCAATTTGCACCGCATCATCGGCTTCCTGACGCGCTTGTTCCGACAACCGGGCGCAATCTTCGATTTCCTGATTGACATCAAAAATCGTCCCGACGAGTTCATTTTTTCGCGGAAAATAACCGATAACCGGCTCATTTTCCCAGATCGCGCCGCTGCGTTTTCCCGCGACAAAACAAGTCGAAACGTGAACCAAACACGGACGTTTCATCATCCGCGCCATTTTCAAAACATTATTCGTTCCGACAACATTCGTCCGAAGCGCAGTTTCAAGCGGCGGATTAAACGTCACATTTCCCGCCGAATTGATAATCACATCGCAATCCTGCATTATCTCCCGCGCCTGATCTTCCGCCATTCCGAGAAATTCATTCCCGACATCGCCGTTCACCGGAACGACTTTTTCGCGGATAAATTCTTCAAACTTCTCGCCGTATTTCTCGCGCAAAGGCTCAAACGTCGGCGAAGTTACAACGCTCGCCCAAAAACGATTCGTTGATTCATTCTCATCACGAGCGCGAACCGTCGTATAAACCTTCCCGACATCGGGAAAATTATTCAATAACATCGAAAGCGTAACCTTACCGACAAAACCCGTGCCGCCGATAAAGAAAATCTTTTTACCCTTAAATATTTCTGTTGGTGATAATTTCATTGCAAAATTTATTTATTTTCTAATTCTTTTAATGCACTTGCGAATTGATCTTTATCAAACTCAAAACTGCCCAACTCATCGTAATTCCAATTTCTTCTGTGAATCTGTTCAAAATTTTTCCAAATAACTTTTTGGTCGGTTGATTCAATTTCAGCAACAAAATCCCAGCAACCAGCAGAAAGACAATCACAAATTAATAATGTAATTTTCCCATCGGTTCTTCGGCTTTGTTCACCGTAATAAAGTTTTAACGGTGGACGAACTAAAGAAATTGGCAAACCACTATAATTGCCCGCAATTTCCAATGTTCCTTCTTTTTTGCAAAACGGCATCTCAACTTCTTTGAGAATGTTGATAATTGATCTTCCATCAATTATCGGCACAACCAAATTCCCAAACTCACTATGTTGAATCTCAAATCTAATCTCGTTCATACAAACCCATTTATTGTTTGAAATTTGTAGGGGCGACGGCTTGTCCTCGCCCGTTTTTCGTTATAATCAATGTTGTGTGTAAATAATGACGGGCGACCATAAAGGATCGCCCCTACAATTATTTTAATTTATCGCAAATAATCGACTCGTCCGACAAATTCCCAATTCTCTAAATTCTTTTTTTTCGGATTTTCCTTTGTATATTTCACACATTCAAAAAAATCTGTTTCATTGCGAATAATATGATCGTGATAACCTCTTTGCCAAAGTTGTCCCTGACCATATTTCCAATAAATTCTTGTAGTTAAACTTTTAAACGCACCGCAGATTTTTCCTAAATCTTTTTCAAATTCGCCGATGCCGATCAAACCGTGAAAATGGTCGGGCATAAGACAATATCCGTAAAGATTAAATTTCATCTTTTCGCGCAGATCAAGCAGACAGTCAACAGTTTCTCCGGCAAATTCTTTGTTATAGAAAAGCGTTCGTCTTTGCAAAATGACGATTGTTACAAAATACACACGTGTTGCGGAATAATCGAAATCTTTAAGCCGCAAAGAATTTTTTCGTGTATATTTTTCGTCTTTCTCCATATTGTAGAGGCGATGGCTTGTCCTCGCCCGCAAACTTTTTATCAAATTAATATTATGAAAATTTAACGTCGTTTCGCTTCGCTCATCGGGTGAGGACAAGCTATCGCCCCTACAACTATTTCTAATCGCTTACATTACAAAGCCCAATAATCGGCTGATGCAACATCGTAATCTCAGCGTTTTTACCCATGTATGAACGTCCCATTGCAATTGCTTCGGTTAGATTGTCGGCGCGTTCCCAGCCTAACATTTGGGGAACGTGGGCGTTTTCTGCGCCGGCGACGATTACTTTGCCGACGTGTTGACGACCGTTTTCACCCCAATACCACATAAAGAACGGGTGTGCGCCGTGATAGGCGTTGCCGCGCCGATACATTTCGATGTAGGCGGGATTTTCGGCGAATTCGCGTTCGTATTTTTCGCGCAGATAAAATGCGTCGCGTGATTCTGGCAAAAGTCGGTGGAAAAATTCGATGTAGCTCGGGTGAAAATTGTGGTCGAATTCGTCAAAACACGGGTGCGTAATAATCATCACGCCGCCGTCGCGCAGAATCGGTTTGTTGCGATACATATTGAAATGATAGCCGAGAGCCATCACTTGAACTAACAACGGATTGAGCGCGGAATAGACGTTATACGGCGAAATATCGGGAATTCCCGAAATCAAAATGTCGCACTGACCTTTGACCGGAATTTCGTATTGCTGATAATTTTTCTCCAAAATTTTCTCGTGAACGGGTTCGGTTTTTCCGGCGTAACAGGCGATCAATTCATACTGCGCCGGAATCGCGTGGAGCAATTTTCGACGTGCGCCGCGCGGCAGATTTGAAAAGGTGCGCTTCATTCCTTCCCATTTCATTCTGTCCATAAACGAAAATTCGTCCTCGTTGCGCGTCAGAATGTCGTAACCGTCGGCGAACATTTTATTGTTGAGCGCGGTTTCGATATGAAAAACCTTGCAGTTTTCGTCCACCAATTTGCCGAGTTTGATGACCTTGTGATTCAAGACCGAGCGCGGCGGATCCATATACGAATTGGAATCGCGGATCGTCTGCGGTTCGTGATGCTGGCGCAGAGATTCGTAATCGCACAGACCGACCGCGACCGATTTATGTCCGCCGTCCATCGGCACGAGATTGATATTCAAATAAATCAAAAGATCGCTCTCGATGGCGCGTTTGTTGACTCGAAGCGGTTCGTCGTGGCGCGTGTGTCCGATAGTTATTAAGTTTTCGTCGTCTTCAGCGTCGTGATTGTAATAGCGTTCAGGATAAAATTCGTTGAAAATCCGGGAGCCGACCATTCGCTCCATTTCCCACGCCGTCATTTTGCGGTGCAGCGAGTTGGCGATAATCAAATGCACGTCGTCCACGCCGTTCGCCGCGCACATATCGAGAACGACTTCGAGCATCGTCTGCCGCATATCGGGAATTGCCATCGGCGGCAACGGCAGCGAAATGTCGTCCATCGCAATCGTGATCCGCATTCCCGGTTCGAGCAAAGCGTAAAGCGGCTCCATCTCCAACGGATGATTTATTGCATAACGAATTGCCGCCTCCCGATTCGGCAAACCCTTGATCGGCGGATTCGGATAAATAACTCTCGTGCCAATCGGCAAATCTTCAAGAATAAAATCCTCGCCAAACGGCATAATCCGCGGCGCACTGTCGCGGTCAATATAAATAATAGATTCGTGTGTTTTTCTGCGTAATTGCAATGCCATATTTTATTTTGTTTTGATATTAAGCTGACAAGGCTTGTTACAAATTTTTTCTATTTGAAATGATATTAATTTCGGTTCACTGTAAATCAGTTTCCAGTCAACTTTTTCTCGATAAATTGCCCTTTCCGTTGAAACCAGTTCAAAACTCGAAAACCTTGTTCGCTGAAATAAGACTCTTTTAATGCCATCTTTCAATTCATCATCAATCCAAACGTGTGGTTTTACATCTATTTCACCAACGTCATTTTTAATAACTTCCAAATACGAAACAAATTGTTGTTCGGTATATTTGTTTTTCAATTCTTCATCAGCCTCTGCATAAATTTGTTCAAATTTTTCTTGATTAAATAAATCGTGGAAATTATTAATGCTTACCGTTAATTTCTTCTCAACTTCTCGATTTTCTTCAAAAGCGCATCCCAAAAGATAGATTGAAAAAATCAAAACTAAAATCAATTTCAGAAACTTCATTTTATTTTCCGTAAGCACTCAACAAAAGTTTACCTTCGTAATCAATCAAACCAAGTTTCACGCGGTCGAGCCAACCTTGTCTGCCGAGAACATTGCGCGTGAACCATTCTTCTTTAGCGAAATAGACTTTTGAGTATGTTTCGATGCCCAAAACCGAAAGCGTTACTTCGTGTCCGAATGCCGTAAAAGAACTGTTTGCCGTATTGAAAATTTGTTCTCTGCCGGATTCAATTTCTATGCCGAGCCGTTCGCCGTGTTTGCGTTCAAAGATGCAGTTTTCCGCGCCCGTATCAATTTTCGCCCTAATTTGTCTGGACTCGCCGCTATAAGACATTTCGACAACAACCGTAATTCCCGATTGAAGAGTGTCATATTCATAAACTTTTTCGTAAGCGATACTTTCCGGCATCTACCAGCCTCCGAACGGGTACTTTTCTTCGACGATATGTTCGAGAAACGGTGCTTCGATGCCCGCTTCTTTCGCCTGACGGTCAACTTCTAAAGCATCTTTTCCATGTGCGATCAATTTGTCGCCGTCCAGACAAACCCATTCATTCAGATATTTTTCACGATTTTCCGCCAACCATTTTTCAGCCTCTTTAAAACGCTTGATCTGATTTTCAACCTTTTCTCGTCTTTGCGCCGCTTTCCCGATAAACTCGCGTTTTTCTTCATCAAGCCATTCATAAACTTTCACTTTTTCCTGAATCGGTAAAGTTCTGATAGTTTCAATTATTTCGTTTGCAGTGTGTTGCATAAAAAACTCCTATTACTTCAAATTTTATCACCGTAAGCACTCAACAAAAGTTTGCCTTCGTAACCAATCAAACCGAGCTTCACGCGGTCGAGCCAGCCTTGTCTGCCGAGAACGCTTCTTCTCATAAATTCGTCTTTGGAGAAATAGACTTTCGTGTAAAGCTCAATATCCAAAAAACGAATAGTCAGTTCGTGTCCGAAAACGCGAAAACTTTCTCTGACTGTGCCGACATTTAACGGTTCGCCACTTTCAATTTCAAGACCTAAATTTTCGCCGTGAATTCTGGCAAAAATCGAATGACTTGCGCCCGTGTCTATTTTTGCTTCAACCGTAGTGTTAAAATCGCCGGAAATTAAAAACACGGGCAAAGTGATTCCTGTTTTCAATGTGTCGTAACTGTAAATTTCGTCAAACTCCAAAGAATGAACAGATTTCATAACCAACCGCTCCAAAATGCTTCGGGTTCTTTTTCAATAAAATGAATAAACGGCGATTTGATTCCGGCTTCGATGGCTTTTTGATAAACCTTGCGCCCGTCATCATCAGCCGCGATTAATTTATCACCTTCCAAACAAACCCATTGATTCATATATTTTTCGCCGTTTTCAGCAATCCATCTTTTAGCTTTTGCATAATCGTCGAGTTGTTTTTTTAGTTCCGTATTCTTCGTGCTTTTCGCTCTTTTCTCTTCGGCAATCACTTTGCTTAATTTGTCCAAATCTTCAATCGGCAAAGCGCGAATAATATTCGTAACTTGTTCCAGATTATTTTGCATAACATTTCTCCTATTCTCCAAAATCGAACTCTCTCGGAAAATCTTCCAGTCTGCTCAAATCAAGTTCTTCACCAATTAGCGGACTCGTTCGCAAAACTTCAACCAGAGATAAACGCTGTCCGTTCAGTTTTTTCCAATCTTCAATCGAAACGACGGCGGCGACTTCGCGCCCATTTCGCCGAATTATCTGTGGTTCGCCTTTTTCCGCCTGACGAATCAAACCGCTCAGATTATTTTTTACTTCTTTTAACGTATGCGACATTTTTTTACCTCATATCAATTATATAAATTATTTCAAATTCAAAATCGCCCAATCGTGTTGAAGTGCGGTTTGTTTTAAACGAAAATCTGGACTGACGGCGACCGGATGACCGACGATTGAAAGCATCGGTAAATCTGAAATAGAATCGGAATAAGCGTATGAATCACTTAAATTTATATCGTTTTTCTCGGCGTATTCGCGTATCCATTTTGCTTTTGTTGCCGAAGCCATTACGGGTGGCAGAAGTCTTCCGGTTGCGTAGCCGTTGACGAATTCGAGGCGATTGGCGGCGAAATCTTCAATTCCTAAATAATCGCACAGAGGTTTGACAGAAAAATCCAACGCGCCTGTAACGACAATTTGTTTATGTCCGAGCTTTTTTGATTTTTCGATCAGATCGCGCGTGCCGTCGAAGATCGCGGGTTTTAGAACGTCTTCAAAAAGTTCTTCGGAAAAATATCGCAAGCGGTCTTCCGATTCGCCCGTGTAGCTTCGGAAGAAAAATTCGTTAAAAACATTGCGCGAATACAAATCCGTAATTCCGAACATCGGCAGTTTTGCCAGAGTTCCGACGCTTTTTTTGATCGTGCCGAACAAGCCTTGTTGTCGGCGTGCATAAAATCCGAGCGTATGCACCAGATTCGTGCTGACGAGTGTTCCTTCCAAATCGTAAAACGATGCCGCTTGTCCGTTTTTGTTCATTTTATGTTTCTATGAAATAATTGTCTGAATTAATCGCATTATAAAGACATAGAATATAGCAAAATTTTAGCATTTTGGTAACTTGAAGGATATGAACAACTTTAGAAATTACGGTTTTATTACAATCGGTTTGTTTATTTTATTGACGCTTTCGTGCGCTTCGACAAGCGAAGCAACCGACGATTCGCAGGTAGCACGAAAGGATGTAAATGTGCCGGAAACGATGAAGAAAGCCGCAGAACTTTTCGCACAGCGCGAAGATTTGACAAAATTGCGCGAGGCTGTCAAGACGCTTTCACAAGCCAGACACTCCGACAATCGAAATTTTGAAGTCGAATGGACGTATTCCAAATACAATTATTTTCTCGGCAAACAAGCCGAAAGCGACAAGGAAATTGACGCGGCGTTTAAGGAAGGCGAAAAAGCCGCACAGATCGCTTCGCTGATAGAGCCGAATAAACCCGAAGGCTATTTTTGGTTTGCGGCGAATTTAGGCGAAGCCGCCAAGCGTTCGCCGATGACCGTCGGTTTGAAAAGAGTTGACGAAATCCGTGATGCGATGAGAAAAGTCATCGAAATTCAGCCCGATTATCAAGGTGCGAGTGCATACGACGGTTTGGCGCGAATCGAACTGGAAACCGGAATTATCGGCGGAAAGACGGAAAAAGCGATTGAATATCTCGAAAAAGGTTTGGAACTCGAAAAAAATAATTCAAATCTTCGCTTGAATCTGGCAAAAGCATATTTAAGAGTTGACCGCGATAAAGAAGCCAAAGAACAACTCGAATATGTTGTCAAAATGGAGCCGGACGCAGATTACAAAGTCGAATACCAAACAAACCTGAAAGAAGCCAAGAGACTTCTCGAAACAAGATTTTAGTCATTTACCATTTACCGTCAATCCGTTATCATCAATCCGTAGTTTCGATTAAACGCTAAATAATAATTAATGAATGAATATACGACGTGCAATCTTTCCGGGTTCTTTCGATCCTTTGACCAACGGACATCTCGACATCATCAAACGCAGTCTGCCGCTTTTTGATGAAATTATCATCGCGGTTTTGAACAATCCCGACAAAAATCCGATGTTTTCTGTCGAGGAAAGATGCGAAATGATCGAAGAAATTCTTCCTTCGACTAAAAATGAGAAGTGCGATCTAATTGTTGACAGCTTTTCGGGTTTAACCGCTGATTTTGCCAAAAAGAAAGGCGCAAACGCAATCGTTCGCGGTATTCGCGCCGTTGCCGATTATGAATACGAATTGCGAATGGCTCTGATGAATCGCCGTTTAGAACCCGAAATCGAAACGGTTTTTCTGGTTGCGGCGGAAGAATTTTCTTATGTTTCATCGAGTTTGATGAAACAGGTTTTTACACTCGGCGGCAGAGTCGAAGGTCTAGTGCCGGAATTAGTCGAAGCGAAAATGCGCGAAAAAATTTCATAAAGTTGATAATGGATAATGGATAATGGATAATGTGTCTGTTTTTAATTATCCATTATCCGTTATCCATTATGAATTTTCCTGTTTCCGAAAATGTTGCCCGAATGAAAACGTCTTCGACGTTCAAAGCAATGCAAGCCGCCGCAAATCTGCGCGAACAAGGCTACGACGTAATTGATCTGACAGTCGGCGAACCCGATTTTCCAACGCCGCAATTTATTAAGGATTTGGCAATCGAGGGTTTAGAAAAAGGATACACAAAATATACAGCAGCAGCCGGAATGAAGCCGTTTGTCGAATCGGTCGCGCATTTTTACGACGCGCAATTCGGCGCGAGCGTTCTGCCAAGTCAAGTTGCGGCTTCGTGCGGCGGAAAACAAGGACTTTTCAACGCCGTCTGCACATTGGTTAATCAAGGCGACGATGTTTTAATTCCAAAACCGTATTGGGTAACTTTTCCCGAAATCGTCAATTTCACGGGCGCGAAAAATGTTTTCATCGAAACCGAAGAAACTGATTTTGTGCTTTCTGCAGATCAAGTTAAAGCCGCGATCTCTGATAAAACCAAACTTCTTATCGTCAATTCGCCGAGTAATCCGAGCGGTCGCGTAATTCCGGCGAGTGAGATGATAAAGATCATCGAAGTTTGTGCTGAACGAAATGTTTATGTTTTAACCGACGAATGCTATTTATTTTTCGTCTATCCGCCGATGGAAGTTTTTACAAGCGCAGTTTTGCCCGAAGAATTGCGTAAATTTGTCTGCGTCGCGGGAAGTTTTTCAAAAACCTACGCAATGACAGGTTGGAGAATCGGCTACACGATTGCGAACGAAGAGTGGACGAAGGAAATGATAAAACTGCAAAGTCATTCCGCAACTCATCCGACATCATTTGTCCAATACGCCTGCGCCCGTGCGATGGAACGCCGCGAAGAATCAATGAACGCCGTTCAATCAATGCTCGACGAATACAAAAAACGCCGCGATTATTTTGTGCCGGAACTCAATAAGATCAACGGTTTAAAATGCGAAATGCCCGAAGGCGCGTTTTACGCATTTCTTGATGTCCGGGATTTATATGGCGAAAAATTTGCCAAATCCGAAGATGTCGCCGATTTTCTCTTAAATGAAGCACAAGTTGTAACAACCGACGGTGCAGCTTTCGGCGCGGAAGGTTTTCTGCGGCTTTCATACGCAACTTCAATGAAAAATTTGCAAACGGCGATTGAGCGAATGAAGAAACTTTTTGAATCAAACCAGCAAACCGCATAATTCTTTTCGCCACAAACAAACACGAAAAAGCACGAAATTTAATGAATAATCTTTCGTGCTTTTTTGTGTTTGTTCGTGGCTAAATCTTAATTCCCGCCCGTCATCATTAAACCGATTTCTTCATTCGTTGTAACTTTCGGATCAACTTCGCCGACGATTTTGCCGTCGCGGATGACGAGCAATCTGTCTGCAAGTGCCGTGACTTCTTCAAGTTCAGCGGAAACGAGTAAAATCGCACTTCCTGCATCTCGCAAACCGATCAATTTTCGGTGAATAAATTCAATTGCGCCGATGTCAACGCCGCGCGTCGGTTGTGAAACGAGTAATAATTTCGGATTTAGTTCAAATTCCCTGCCGATGACGAGTTTTTGTTGATTTCCGCCCGAAAGCGATTTTGCTAAAAGTTGTGGATTTGGCGGGCGAACGTCGAAATTTTCGATAATTTCCTTCGTTCGTTTTTCAATGACGGAAGAATTTAAAAATCCACTTGCGACGACCGGAGCGCGATAATGAACGCCTAAAATCGCATTTTCTTCTAAATCTGCATCTAGCAAAAGCCCGCGTTTATGACGATCTTCGGGAATGTGCGCGATTCCCATTTCGGTTCGCTTTCTGACGGAAAGTTTTGAAATTTCGCGCTCTAAAAGTTTTATCGAACCGCTCTGAATCGGTATTAAACCCGCGATCGCTTCGATCAATTCGGTTTGCCCGTTGCCTTCGATTCCGGCGATTCCGACGATTTCTCCGGCGCGAACATTAAGCGAAATGTTTTTCAAAGCCTCGCCGTGTTTGCCGGAAACCGAAAGATTTTCGATATTCAAAACATATTCGCTCGGGTTCGCATCTGTTTTTTCAACTCTCAACAAAACATCGCGCCCGACGATCATTCGCGCTAAATCCTTCGCGTTTGTCTCAGCCGTTTTAACATTTCCGACAACTTTTCCGTCGCGCATCACGGTTACATCGTCCGAAATCGCCAGAACTTCTTCGAGTTTGTGCGTGATGATAATAATTGTTTTGCCCTGTTCACGCATTTGCCGCAAAATATTGAAAAAATCTTCGGTTTCCTGCGGAGTTAAAACGGCGGTCGGTTCGTCCAGAATTAAAATCTCGGCTTTTCGATAAAGTGCTTTTAAAAGTTCAACCTTTTGCTGTGCGCCAACTGACAAATCTTCAATATAACTGCGCGGATTTACGCCCAAACGCAATTCATTTGAAAGCGCGAGGATTTCCTTGTTTGCCTTTTCCAAATCGAGGTCAAATGCCGTTCCGGTTTCTGCGCCAAGCACGATATTTTCCGCGACCGTCATCGTATCAACCAACATAAAATGTTGATGAACCATTCCGATTCCAAGCGCAATCGCATCGTGCGGATTATTGATTTTTACAGTTTTTCCATCAACCGAAATCTCGCCCGAATCCGCCGTGTAAAAACCGTAAGCGATTCGCATTATCGTTGATTTCCCCGCGCCGTTTTCCCCAACAATCGCGTGAATCGTGCCTTTTTCGATCTTGATCGAAACGTCATTATTTGCAACGACATTTCCGAATGTTTTTGTAATATTTTTAAGTTCGAGCATTATTTGAATTTCACTACTTTTTCTCGCAACCAATTTTCTATTTCATCAACTTTCCAAACGTCCGATTCGACATTTAGCGAAAATTCGATAATTTCGTTTAGCGATACTTGCAAATCACATCCGTTTCGATGCAAAAAAGAATCCATCAAAGCTGTCGCTGTGCGTTTGTTTCCGCCGTGCCAAGGATGATTTTTTATCAAACCGTAACAAAGCGTAGCGGCTTGCCGAATAACATCGGCGTTTTCATAAACTGCGGCATTTTGTGGTCGGGCTAAAGCGGATTCTATCAAATTAGGTTCGGCAATTCCGATGCGGGTTTCGCCATAGTAAAACATAATTTCAAAATGAATCACAACTGCTTCCGCATATTCGATATAAAGAATATTATCAATCGCCAAGCCGTTTCATCTCCTCAAAAGTTTCGCCGTATTTCCCTAAAATTCTTTCTACTTCCTTTTTGGTTTCATCTGTCGGATTTATGAGTTCTCCGTTGATTTTTCCTTGATAAACTGTCAAGACAAGATATGAATATTTAGAAAGATTATTTTCTCTTTTGACGTAATCGGGCAATTCCACCTTCCAAGAAAATGCGTCATTTTCAACTTCGATAGGATTTATTTTTGATTGATTTATATTCAGAATTTTCTGCATCGTTTTATCCTCGTTAAAGGCGTTTATAACATCAAATATCAAATTATTTTGCCATCGCGTCCGTAACTTTTATTTTACCTGCGACGATTTCTTTCTTCGCTTCTTCGACTTTTTGAATTGTTTCCGCCGAAATTAAATCTTTGTTGAATTTATCAATCGAATACGCAACGCCGTCTTTTTCTAAACCGAATGAATGAAAACCACCTTGAAATTTGTTTTCCCTAACTTCTTTGACGACATCATAAACCGCATTGTCAACACGTTTGACCATCGAAGTTAAGACAAATCCGGGTTTTTGTCCGTTTTGGTTTGAATCAACGCCGATGACGAATTTATTTGCTTCGCCCGTTTCCGAATTTTTGCCGAATTGTTCGACTGCATCAAATGCACCAAGACCGGAATTTCCGGCAGCGGTAAAAATAACGTCCGCGCCGTTTTGGATTTGCGAAAGCGCGAGTTCTTTGCCTTTTCCGGGATCATTCCACGCCGAATCGGTTACGCCGACGTAATTGTCAATTACTTTAATATTCGGATTTACAGCGCGTGCGCCTTCTTCATAACCCGTTTCAAATTTATGAATTAGAGGAATATCCATTCCGCCGACGAAACCTAAAACGCCCGACTTCGATTTTGCCGCCGCGATCATTCCGACGAGATACGAACCTTCGTGTTCGCGGAAAACAAGCGATGCGACATTCGGCAAAGGTTTGCCGTCTTTGTCCAAAGTTACGCCGTCAACAATGGCAAATTTGATATTCGGATAATCCCGCGCAACGTGTTCCATAATCGGACCTTGCGCGAATCCAATGCCGATGATTAAATCGAAATTTTTCTCGGCAAACGCCCGCATCGCCGGTTCAATCGAAGTCGGATTTCCCGGTTCGACATCGTAAAGGCAAACATTCAAATCCTTATCCGCCCGCCGCACACCTTCCCAAGCCGCCGCGTTAAACGAACGGTCATTTTTCCCGCCGATGTCAAAAACGATGCCGACTTTCGTCGTGCAATCAGTCCGCGCCTCAATTGATTTTCCGCACGAAGACAAAAGAAAAGCTCCGATAATAATAATCAAAAACAGAATGAATTTTGTTTTCATAAGTATAAAAATTACGATTGTAAAGAGAATTGTTTAGCTTTCTGAAAACTATCTCAACTTAAATTTGTTTGTTTTTCCCTTTAATTTAAAGGAATTATTTCAAAATTACTAATTTGATTAATTTCACCTTCGTACATTCCTGAAGTATGTCTGACCACCTTCATTTTATAGTAAAACTTAATCAAACCTTTTTGCGGATGATAATATTCAACAAAAACCAAAGCCTGAGAAAAATCTTCATTAATCCCGATATTTGACAAACCAACAACAGCTTTTGCATCCGAATATTTCTTTTTAGCCAAGTTATAAAACCTCTTTAAATCAGATTCACCTGATAACGGAATTACTGGTCCTAAAACAGAATACCCTTCTTCTAAAATTTCAGTCTTTTGATTCGTAACCTTGAAGTTTTCATAAAGCGATTTCGATATTTTTGCGTTATCTTTTATTTGAGCAATGCCTTGAGGGAAAACTGTTTTAGACTTATAAACCAATATTTCAGTTGGATTTATCGGACCAAGAGGATCATTTTCATTAGTTTGATTAAAGATATGTGATAATACCCTTGTATAAAGTATGTATTTATCTATATATTCAAGCTTTGTTACTTTCTTATTAGTATTTATTTCTGAAAAATTGACTGACTTATTGATAGAATTTTCTAGAGTATTTTCTTCTTCAAGGTAATTTGAACAAGAAATATTCAATAAAATCCCCAAAGCACCGAAAAATATCAGCGTCGGTAAATAATACTTAAAAAACGACTTTATAAATTTCATGAGATAACTTCCTTTACCAATTCAAATTTTCTAACATTTTTTTCAAGTCCGATTTTGTAAGCCATTTGCAATTTTGCCAGAATCATTGCGGCTTGTCCTTCATTTCGGCAAAAAAGCGTTCCTAAAGATTCGTGTTCCTTAACTTTGTCGCCAATTTTTTTGTCACAGGAATAACCGACCGCGTAATCTATTTTATCGTCAACTTTCAATCGTCCGCCGCCGATTAAACATACAGCTTTGCCGATTTCCGACGCATCAATTTCGGTGATAAAACCACTTTCGGGAGAAATTATATGCACTTCCAAAATGTTCTTTTCAAGCAGAAGTTCGGGTTTATCGCAAATTTTCGGATTTCCGCCCTGCGCTTTGATATTTTTCTTAAATTTTTCTAATGCTGCGCCCGATTCTAAAACTTCTTTTATCTTCGATTTTGCATCTCGGTTTGAAGTTGCAACTTTCGTCATAACAAGAATTCGCGCGGTCAGTTCAATTGAAAGATCAAGCGTTTGTTTTGATTGTTTGTCGCTTTCATTTTGCAATAACTTTATACATTCATAAACTTCCAAAGCATTCCCGACATATCTTCCGAGCGGTTGATTCATATCGGTAATCAACGCTTCGGTTTTTACATTAAAAGATTTTCCCGTTTTAACCAAAGCCCTCGCTAATTTTCGAGCATCGCGTTCCTGTTTCATAAACGCGCCTGTTCCGGTTTTTACGTCCAAAACGAGCGAATCCAAACCTTCCGCCATTTTCTTCGACATAATCGAAGCGACGATCATCGGAATTGATTCGATTGTCGCAGTCGCGTCGCGCAAGGCGTAAAGTTTTTTGTCCGCCGGAACGATTTCGGCAGTTTGTCCCGCCATCGCAAAACCGCATTTTTTGACGAGTTTTTTAAATTCTTCCTTTGTAAGATTGACGTTATAACCCGGAATTGATTCGAGTTTATCGAGCGTTCCACCCGTGTGTCCGAGTCCGCGACCGGAAATCATCGGCACGTAAACGCCGCACGATGCAGCAATCGGCGCGATCAGAAGCGAAGTTTTATCGCCGACTCCGCCCGTCGAATGCTTATCGGCAATTGGCGCATCAAAATCTGAAAAATCGAATTTCTCGCCTGATGCAAGCATCGCTTCAGTCAAAGCATTTTGCTCGCGCAAGTTTAAGCCGTTGATAAACATTGCCATCACCAAAGCGGTAATTTGATAATCTTCCCAGGAATCATCAGAAACACCTTTGACAAATTCTTTGATTTCTTCAGGAGAAAATCTGCTACCGTCGCGTTTTTTTCGGATCAATTCTTGTGGATTCATTGCTGACAACTTTATCAGATTTTTGCTTGTAACATAAATTCATTTCATTTTTTTCCAAAATAATATTTATTTATTTAAAAATATCAGGCATAATAGTCACATTATGAAATCTTTACTATCTATAGTCGCATCTACCGTAACTTTTGGCTTTTCCGTTGTATTAGTCGGTTTATTATTTGGTTTTCCGCAATCAAATTACGACTATACGGAAAATTTACAAACAACTTGTTCCGATCAAACCTGCTATAATATCGAACGATTGATTTACCAAGATATTAGCAATGGTCGGGTAAGAGATTTAGACACACTCAGTTTAAATTCAACAAATACCGATTCACTACTATTTACCCAATATACTGAATTTGTTAATGAATATGTTGATAAATCGCAAAGTATGGATTATTCCGATCTGCCTTCCGATTTCCAAAA
>JBBSAX010000087.1:0-19381 GCA_038251885.1 Pyrinomonadales bacterium
GTCTATTTCTTGGTTGTTATTGCATTTTACTGGGGCGACAAAAAAGAACCACCTAAAAAGAAGGAAACGAATAAATGAATTTTGAGATTTGATCTATTATTTCCCGACGATTCTGTCCATAAAAAGTATTATTTCGTAAGATAACGTGAGTTCGAGATAAGCCGTCGAAGACGGCAACATATTTGTAGCCCATAATGCCAGTTATGGGAATGGTTTAGACCATTTGATAAAGCGGTTGAAAACCGCTACATACTATTTTATGCCGCCATTTTCAACCGCTTTATCAAATTACGATCATTTTCCCACGATTTGCATCGTGGACTACAAATATAACGTCGGTTTCACCGACTAAATCTAAATTTCTTATGTCAAACTCACGTTTCGTTAGATATATTTGATTTGAAGAAGGAAAATATATCCGAAGAATTCCGGCTTTTCTATTAACAGAAAAATGTTTGTGACAAGCAACGGAAAAATCAGAATTTTTCTAAGGAATACTCTGATTTTTCCGCAAAATTATTTTTTCTTACTGTGTTTGATAAACGCCGCTTCGGTCAGATAAACATTTAGTTCGCAGATGTCTTTGACATAATCGCCGATGCGTTCGATGTGTTTAGCGGCGAAAAGCAATTGCGCCGCACTGTTGGTCGTCGTGGGATTTTCAATCATTATTTTAATTAATTCATTAAAAATCCGCTTGTATGCTTCGTTGATAACTTTATCTTGTTTAATGATTTGACGCGAAGTTTCGGCATCTTCCGTTGTAAAAGCGTCCAAAGCCGACCGTAACATTTCTGCGGCATTTTCCGCCATTTTCGGCAGATCAACGTATTGTTTTAACTGCGGTTCGTTGTTGAGAATCAAAGCGGCTTTGGCGATACTTCCGGCGTGATCGGCGATGCGTTCGAGAATCGGAGTAATTTTCGCCACCGAAATTACAAAACGCAGATCGTGTGCGGCAGGTTGCTGAAGCGCGAGAATCTCAATGCTCAAACGGTCAATTTCAAGTTCCATTTGATCAATGATTTTGTCTTCCTTCAAAACTTTTTGTGCCAGGTCGCTATCTCGTTCAGTCAGGGATTGCATTGCGCGTTGGAGAGCTTTCTCTGTTGTTCCGCCGAGCAGCAGCAGTTTATCGCGCAAAAGGTCTAATTGTTGGTCAATAATTCTGTTTTCCATTATCTAGTTATTTCTCGTATGAATACTGTTTATTATAAACGAATACTATCAGCTAATACGTTTATTAAAAACTTATCCGAATCTGCCTGTTATATAATCTTCCGTTAATTTTTCGTCCGGGTTCATAAACATTTTCTGCGTCGGATTAAATTCAACTAATTTCCCAAGCATAAAAAATGCCGTTTTGTCCGAAACGCGTCCCGCTTGTTGCATATTGTGCGTAACGATGACGATCGTGTAATCTTTTTTCAGTTCAACGACGAGTTCTTCGATTTTCTGCGTCGCAATCGGATCGAGCGCAGACGCGGGTTCGTCCATCAAAATAACTTCCGGCTGAACTGCCAGAGCGCGTGCGATACAAAGCCTTTGCTGTTGACCGCCGGAAAGTCCGAAAGCCGAAGTATTTAAGCGATCTTTGACTTCATCCCAAAGTGCGGAATCTTTCAAAGCCTTTTCGACTTTTTCATTCAAATCAGCTTTGCTTTTGTACATTTTGTTGATACGAATGCCGTAAGCGACATTTTCAAAAATTGACTTCGGAAACGGATTCGATTTTTGAAATACCATTCCGACCTTGCGGCGCAATGCGACGACATCGGTTTTCGGCGAATAAATATCTTGTCCGTCAATTAAAATCGTGCCGTCAACTTTGGCAATCGGAATAGTATCGTTCATCCGGTTGAGCGTTCGCAAAAACGTGGATTTTCCGCAGCCCGACGGTCCGATAAAAGCGACGACTTCGCGTTCGGGAATCTCCAGCGAAATATCATACAGAGCCTGCTCTTTGCCGTAAAAGAAATTTAAGTTTGAAATACTGATTTTGCTTGCCATCAATTTTTATTTATTTAATTTAAAACTTCTTGCGCGTCAAATAACGAACGACAACATTAATTACTAAAATAAGTGTAACCAAAATCAGCGTCGCCGCCCAAGCCATCTGATGTTCGACATCATACGGTCCGGTCGCGTAATTGTAAATCTGAACGGTCAAAGACGACATCGGCTGATCGAAGAAATAATTGTAAAAACGACTGTTCAGAGCCGTAAAAAGCAGCGGTGCGGTTTCGCCCGAAATCCGCGCAATCGCCAGCATCGCACCCGTTGCAATTCCTGAAGCCGCCGCCGGCATTACGATATTCCAAGTTACGCGCCACTGCGGTGCGCCGAGTGCGAGTGCGCCTTCGCGCATCGAATTCGGCACGAGTTTGATCATTTCTTCAGTCGTCCGCGCCACAATCGGAATCATTATTATTGCCAAAGAAAGTGCGCCCGCTAAACCGGATTGCCTGCCCATCGGCAAAACGATCAATGTGTATATAAAAATTCCGACGATGATCGAAGGCACGCCGATCAAGGTATCGGCGACGAATCGAACCGAATTACCGAACCAGTTTTGCCCGAATTCCGCCAAATAAACTCCTGCACCGACTCCGATCGGCAAACCGATTACGGTTGCGAGACCTGTCATCAAAACCGAACCGACGATCGCATTCCCGATTCCGCCGCCTTCGCCGACGGGTTTCGGTGTATCTATCAAAAACTCCAAATTGATCGCCGTAATTCCGCGAACGAAAATATATGTGAGAATAATCAGCAAAATGAAAATCGCAAAAACTGCACAAGCAGCGGTCAGCGTCGTCATAAAACTGCTGATAAATTTTCTTCGTTTATGAAGATTTCTCTCTGTATTCTCCATTTACTTTCTACCTTTCTTCGCTTTACCTTTTACTTTTTAACTTTTTCTAATGTTTCGCGCCCGTTTGACCTCGCGCTACGCTCATAATCAAAACTTTTGCAAAGCCGTTGACGACAAACGTAACGAGAAATAAAACCAAGCCCATTTCGATCAACGCGCTTAAATAAAGTTTGTCGGTTGCTTCGGCAAAGTTTGCGGCTAAAACCGAGGCAATCGTATATGCCGGTTCAAAAAGCGACGCGGTAATTTGCGGTGAGTTTCCAATAACCATCGTTACCGCCATCGTTTCGCCGAGTGCGCGTCCCAGTCCCAAAACAACCGCGCCAGCAATTCCAGAAGCGGCATTTCCCAAAACGATCTGAGTCGTTTCCCATTTCGTCGCGCCGAGCGCAAGTGCTGCTTCGCGTTGCTGCGTCGGGACGACTTCCAAAATATCGCGCACAACCGCCGTGATGATCGGCGTTGTCATCAAAGCCAAGATTATTCCGCCCGTCAGCATTCCGATTCCCGTCAGACGACCTTGAAAAAGTTGACCCAAAATTGGAATCCATCCCAAATAGGTTTCCAGAAATGGTCCGAGATAATCGCGGATAAATGGCGCGAGAACGAAAATTCCCCAAAGTCCGTAAACCACCGAAGGAATCGCCGCCAAGAGTTCCACCATAAAAGCAATTGGAGTCGCAATCTTTTTCGGTGCTTGTTCGGTCAGAAAGATAGCAATTCCGAGCGAAATCGGGACGGAAATTATCAGTGCGATCAGCGAAGAAACAAGTGTCCCGTAAATAAACGGCAACGCTCCGAAGATCGCATCGGCAGGTTTCCATTCGCTTCCCGTCAAGAATCCAAAACCGAATTGCCTGATCGTTGGCAGAGAATTTGCCACCATCATATAAATCATAGCGACCACGATTATCAAAATACTCGCGGCGGCAACGATCAATATAGTGCGAAATATCTTATCGCCGGTTGTGCCTGTCTTTGCCAAACTTGATTTTCTCCAGATTTTTGTAGAATTGATTTGCGAAGATTTTAACCGCAGATTAACGCGAATACAATTCGATTCGATTTAATTTAACAGTGAGATGTTAATCTGCGGTTAATTTTTTTGCAATTTTCGGCAAGGTTTATTGACGCAAGGTTTTGCCATCAGCCGTGATTGATTTTAATTTCCCCTCAACCTTTGTAACTACCTCAGTCGGCAAGGGCGCATAATGCAGATCGCTCGTAAATTTTTCGCCGTCGTGCGTCGCCCACCATAAGAAATCTACTAAAGTTTTTCCTTTAACCGCATCTTTTTGATCTTTATAAACCAAAATATATGTGTAGCTCGAAATCGGATAAGCCTTGTCGCCTTCGGCGTTTGTGATTTGCGTCCGCATATCTTCGGGCATATCTTTGACCGAACCTGCCGCCGCCGCCGAAATATTTTCAATTGTCGGTTCGACAAAATTTCCGGCTTTATTTTTGATCAAAGCCGTCGGCAGATTATTCGCTTTGGCAAACGCAATCTCGACATAACCGATTGAATTCGGGATGTTTTTAACCTGTCCCATCACGCCGTCGTTGCCTTTCGCGCCCGTGCCGACACCTGTGATCCAGCTCGGCTGTTTGTTCGCGCCGACTTTTTCCTTCCATTCGGCATTTGTTTTTGAAAGAAAATCTGTGAAAACTGCCGTTGTTCCGCTCGAATCAGCGCGATAAACCGGCGAAATTTCCGTGTCGGGAAGATTTACATTCGGATTATCCGCTTTGATTTTCGGATCATTCCATTTTTTGATGTTGCCCAGATAAATTCCGGAAATTACGTCCGGCGTGAATTTCAGAGGTTCTTTCACATCAGCCAGATTATAAGTTAAAACAACCGCGCCCAAAACGGTGGGAATGTGCAAAAGCCCGGTATCTTTCAGGTCTTCGTCCGTCATCGGATCATCGGAAGCACCGAAATCCGATGTTCTTTCTTTGATCGCTTTTTGTCCCGCACCCGAACCTGTCGCCTGATAATCAATTTTTACATTCGGATTGATCTTTCCATATTCGCTCATCCATTTTTCATAGATCGGTTTTGGAAAAGACGCGCCCGAACCCAATAAACTCATCGTGCCGCCGCTATTTGCAGTCGTCGAACCGTTATTATCGCCAATCGGCTGACCACTGCAAGCCACTCCGATCAAAGCAACCAAAGTTAAAAACACTCCAATCAATTTCTTTTCAATAATTTTATTAAACATTAAAATCTCCTGAATTTTTGTTGTTAAAATACTTGTACAACCTCTAGTTTTTTATAAATAAATCAAATTTAGACAAAATAATACTTCTAACTATCTTTCATTACAGTTAAATTTTTTAATTTTTGTAAATTTTATTAGTTTTGACTGGTGAATTATACTTAAGTTTTAAAGCTAAGTAATTTTTATTCACACAGATTTAACATTTATTTAACATTGAGCTTTGGGGCGCAAATTTATTGCCCTAAAAAAAAATCGGTCGTTTTCGAGCAAAATCATACCCGATTTCGTCTGGACAATTACGCTTTTAGTGTGTAAAAAGTAGATAATAACTTCTACAAAAAGGAAATAATATGGACTTAGTAAATGAGTTGGAAAATGATTTAGCGTTGGCTTTCTTAGTTGAGAAAAAATATTCTGAAAGAATTGATTCTAGAGAAGTTTTGCGTTTGCTCGATAAAGTCAGAGAGGTTTTAGAACCTCTTTCAAACGACGAAAAACTCAGCGAAAATGTCCTGGTTGCCGCAATTAACGGCAATAGTTTGGCTCATTAACTTGTATTTTGCTAACTATTTCTCAACTTTAATTGGAATCCATATTTTTGTAAGTTACATAAATAAAAAAATTAAGTTAATTTTTGTCCTGCCCCAAAAACTTGGAAAAGTATTCATTATTATTTATCGGTTTTGCCTTGTGTTTGAATTTCAGCAAACGCAATCAAGTAGGTTTTTCATCTTAGGAACGCTTTTTGCTCTTTTATATTGTTTGTAGAAACACTTTTGTATAGTATTAATACAATTTTAATAAAGGGATAGAATTTGGAGGAGAAAATGAAAAAATTTAATTGGGGCAAGAATCTAACTGCGTTTTTGCTTGTTTGGTCAATGATGATGTTACCACTCGCGGTAATCGGGCAAACGCGCATCAATATGCCGAAGAACAAGTATAAGATTCAAGAAGATGTAAAAGCCGGGCAAGAAGCATCGCGAGAAGTTCAAAAACAGATGCCGATTTTGAATGATAATCAATCAACTCGTTACGTTCAAAGTGTCGGCGAACGGCTTGTGCGGTCAATTCCGAGACAGTTTCAGCATCCCGAATTCAACTATGAATTCAGAATTGTCAATGCCCGCGATATTAACGCTTTTGCACTTCCCGGCGGTCCGATGTATGTCAATCGCGGAATGATCGAAGCGGCAAAAAATGAAGGCGAGATGGCGGGCGTAATGGCGCATGAAATCAGCCACGTTGCACTAAGACACGGCACGGCGCAAGCGACCAAGCAAAGCAATCCGCTTAATCAAATCTTGGGAATCGGTGCGATTTTGGGCGGCGCAATTTTAGCCGGAGAAGCTGGCGCACAACTCGGCGCACTCGGCGTGCAAGCGTGGATGACGCAATACAGCCGCGAATATGAAACCCAAGCCGATATTCTCGGAGCGCAAATAATGGCTGATGCCGGTTATGATCCGAGAGATTTGGCAAATATGTTCAAAACCATCGAAAAAGAAAGTGGTGGAAGCCGCACTCCCGAATTTTTGAGCAGCCATCCTAATCCTGAAAACCGTTACGAAAACATCAACCGTGAAGCGGACTTACTTCGCGTTTCATCGAATCCGATTAAAAATACGCGCGAATTCGAGCGTGTTCAAAGCAAACTGAGAGGAATGCCGAAAGCACCGTCAATGGAAGAAATTGACAAAAATGCTCAAAACAATCCGCGCACGAATCCGACTGCCGGCGGCAAATATAATTCGAGAGTCGCATATCCTTCGACGCGCACGGTTAATTATCAAAACGGTAATTTACTTCAAGTAAGAATTCCGAATAATTGGAAAACATTTGAAACGGAACAAACTATCACATTTGCGCCCGAAGGTGCTTATGGCGACAACGGAATTACACACGGGGCAATGGTCGGTATTGAACAAACAAATAGCCGGAATTTGGGCGATGCTAGCGAACAATATATTGATGGAATTTTGCAGGCGAACAATTATCTGCGAAAGCAGGGTGATTATTCGCGCACTTCGATAGATGGAAGACAAGCATACGCCATTGTTTTATCGGGACGTTCGCCGGTTACGGGAAATGCGGAGCGAGTAACGGTTTATACAACCCAACTTCGTAACGGAGCTTTGCTGTATATTGCGATGGTTTCACCGGAAAACGAATCTTCGAGATACACATCGGCTTTTCGCAATATGATTAACTCGGTAAATTTGAACGATCAATAAATCGTTTGAACAACTTTGAAGAAAAAGCAGTTTTTATACTGCCTTTTTTTCGTTTATCGTCTTTGAAAACAAAAGATTATTTGCTGGGAGCGCACGCATCCTTGCGTGCTGAGTGCGATATCACGAAAAAGCGATTACCTTCAAATAAAGTTTTAAGAAATAAAAGATTTTCACGCCGTTTTGCAAACGACGTGGCACGCAGGGATGCGTGCGCTCCCAGCTAAAAATTCTTTTGTTTTTCAAAGAAAATAAACAAAAAAAAGAGCGATCAAAAGATCGCTCCAAGTTTAAAAAGTTTTTAATAAAAACTATTTTTTCAAAAGCACGACTGGCGATTGTTCGGCGGCGAGAATATCCGAATAAAATTTGCGGATATTTTCATATTTTTCAATTGGAACGGTTGTGCGATTCGTAATTAAAGTTCGCGTGTAAAAGAGTTTTCCGTCTTTTACCTCGTAACTGTTTGAATATGTGCCGAAAGATGTTTTTAAATTGATTGCATCCGGCATTTCGTCAACGACAAAACCTGTCGGCAGAGTGAAAATTGCATTTTCAGTGAATGAATCCGCATCAATCATTACAGGATGAGTGCGTTTCTTTTCGGTTAAATAAATCGAATCGGCACGGCTGACGATTGCGGGCTTGAAAACAAGAAGTCTTCCCTGCATTAACTGTCCGTAGCGCGGCGCGGAAAATTCAACGTCCACATCAAAACTCGCATCGGCTTGATTATCCTTTGATGTCAGTTTTTTCAGACTTGCGGCGGTCGCGCCGCGCGTCAACCAACCTTCAAAAACTTTGTTAACATCGCTGTTTGAAAGCGAGCGAAACAATCCGCGGGCATACGATGAAGGTTGTCCGATTGCCTGTTCACGAATAGTTCCTTCGATGTTTCCATCACCGCTCAAAGTGATTTCAACATTTCTTTTCCACAAATTCGATTCCGGCGGCGTGACGGGCATTGTTGCCAATCCGCCGTTTTCGCCCGCGATAATTAATGCCAGACTTCCCTGCTCGTGGTCGGGCAAATCGCCGACCGGCGTATATGGATCGGTCGCATCAAAAATAAGAAGTCTGCCGAGTTTTTCATTTTTGATAATTGTCGGAGCGTCTGTTTCATCGCTGACTTTGATGGCAATTATACAATGATTAAACTGCGCCGGAGTCGCCCATTCCTTTCTTACAAAAGTCGGATCGCCGGAGTAGATCGCAATCGAGTATGATTCGATTTTTAATACTCTGAGCATTGCCCGCATTAAATTTGCTTTGTCCTTGCAGTCGCCGTAACCGCGACTCAAAACTAAATTTGACGGACGCGGACGCAAACCGTTGCCGTAACCGACACCGATGTCAATCGAAATATATTGCAGGTTTTGCACGTAACTTCCGATAGCACGGATTTTGTCGAGTTCGGTTTTTGAATTTACGGTTAATTCTTTCGCTTTATTGGCAACGGCATCATCAATAATGACTTGCGGATCGTGCATTAAAGTCAGCCATTTTGAAACTTCCGTCCAATCGGTGAATGATTTATTACCGACTTGCGAACCGTCTTCCGGCGTATAATTGACGGCGACCAGCGGAACGAGATTTTTAACTGAAGGACTCATCGGTTCGGTCGGAATATATGCCAAATTATTAAGTTGCCACGTATAGCTCGAACCATTTACCTGCGGTTTTACGTCATCGTGATTAAACGTCAAACTCGTCGCCTTCCAACCGGAAGGCAGATTCAAAGTGTAACGCGAAGTAAGCGTTGGCAAACGACTCTGAACTTGCCAGATGTCTTGATAAAGAAGCGGTTTTTCTTCGGAAGTTATCGAATATCCGAAAATGTATCCCGTATCTACATCAGCGGTCGCGTCAATTACTTTGATGCGACCTTCGTTATAAACATCGTCGGGGTCGGAAATCAGATCGAGAACCGTTTTTTTGTCGTATTCCTTCGATGAACCGTCGGGGCGAATAATCCACGCGCTGATATCGCGCACTTTTCCCGAACTGACGAGATAAAATGCAACAGCACTGGCGTATTCTCTGCCTTCGCGCGACAAAATTTTAACGGCATAATTTTCAGTCGTTACCAATTTGCCATCGCTGCCGAGCGTAACTTGTTCTTCATTAAATAAAACAACGCCGTGAACTTCCTTCTCATAGCCCGGAACATTGACCGAAGCGGCTTGACGCAGCCACGAAGGAACGGAATCTCCGGCAAATGCGCTGGCAAAAAGCACAAAAACGAAGCAAATCGAAACAATTAAACGAGAGAGTCGAGTCATAAAAACCTCCGAAAATTATACCGAGCGATAAAAAGTAAAACTCGTATAAATAAAAAATAATTCAATTAATTAAGTCTTTAATCAAAGACCTGCATATTCACAAAAAATTAATTTTGTTTGAGCGTAATAGTGTGCGTATCAGCTTTATGAAAAGCATCAAAAAGATTTTTCAACGGTTGATATGCCGCAACAGAAAACAATATTCTCCCGCCGCCGCCGAAATGAAAATCACGTTTGTAATTTAACGTGCGTGTTTCTTTGCTGAAACTCATATAAAGTTTTAACGAACCGATTTTATCGGGATCGGCAATATCAGACGGTTTATCGGCACTGTCCAATTCATAACCTTCAGGATATTTAATGGCAATAGTATCAGTTTCCTGCCAGGGATATGAAAAATAAATGCCGTATGCGCGATTTGATGCGGAAAATGCCGGATTAGAACCATATTCAAAAAATCCGGGTTGTATAAACAGCCGTTTGCCCGTTTTCTGCGCGTAATTCGGAACGCGAACTTTGAAGATATATGTCAGAGGCTTTTCGGCGTTATCGAAATTTTCGATTGTAACAGCAGAAATTTCCGCCGTTTTCATATTTTTCTTAAATTCTTCTTTGATGTCTTCCTCGCGTTTGTTCGGCGAATCCTGAAATCCGGCGCGGCGGCGCGAAATTGCCTGATGTCCTTCGTATTCGACACGAACCAAACCTTCCAAAGTTCCATCTTCCGATAGTGTAAAATCACCTTTTCGCCGCGCCGGTGATTCGGAATAATCGGAAAGCGGAATTTTTTTCCAATTGTAACCGCCTTCTTCCGCGACTAAAGCCTGAACATCTTCTTCATACCAGTCCACTCTGCCGAAACTCATAAACGGCGTTCCGGGATTAAAGTATTTCCATTTATTGTCAATTAAAACCGCAATTCCTAACGGATGAACGTATGAAAGTCCGGTGTCTTTATTCGGATCGAAGAATTTTTCGCTGCGGTCGCCGGAAAAAACCATCGCAACATTAAATCCGACGGCTTTGGCGAGTGCGGCGAAAAGAAAATCAATATCACCCGAACTTCCCATTCCGCGTTTGAGAACGTCGTCGGCATCTTTGATCTTTAATTTTTCCCTTTGTTCGTCGGTGAATGACGAATCGTAACTGACATTTTTTATCTGTTTTTGCGAAAATTCGTAAATTTTTCTCAGTTTGTCTTCTTGCGATGTCGCACCGGCGGTCAGATCGGCGGCTTTTTGTTTGAGTTCTTTGTTCAGTTTGGTCGAAACTTTCAGAGCTTCGCCCATTCCGTATCCGAAAAAAGCCCAGCTAAATACCGAACCGAAAGTTCTGTATGAGAGCGAAACCCAATATCGAACTTCGTCTTCGGGCGGCATATTCGGTTCATCCTTGAGTGCCGGAACACCTGTCAGAGTGCCGACATAAAAGCCTTCGCTGTTTTGCGAAAATCTCATTTCCGGCATATTTCGGAAGCTGAAACCGAGTGTCGAGCCTTTGAACGGGCGAATATAATAGCTGACTCGCTGCATCGGAATATCACGTTGATAAGTCAGATTTTCGCCGTTCAAACTGTCGTTTTTCAAAATTTCCGCATAACGGTATTCGACGATTACGCCGGGTTCGATTCCCGGCACGGCAAATGATTTTGCCTTGATTTTTAACTTTCCGGCTTTAACGATTTCGCGCTCGAAAATGTCCGAAGGTTGAAGTTCGACGATTGTGCCGTCAGGTTTGATAACCCGCGCCGCAACATTTTCGACCTTTCTGCCTTTGAAAAACGGAATATCGAATTTGCTGAATTTTTCGCGCCCGCGTTCGGTAAAAATTTTCACGCGAACATAATGATTATAAGTTAATTTACTGCTTTTCTTATCGTCCAGCCAAACTTCCCAGAAAATCGCTTCCGCATCGGCATCAGGTTCGACGGTCGGCGTTTTCATCGCCAATTCTGCGGGCGTAACCGGCTTCCAACCGATTTCAATATCGCCTGCAAAAACAGCAATACAAGAAAGTGAAACAACGAATAAAGAAAAAATCAGTCGAGAGATTAGAGTCATAAAATCTCCAAAATAAACTGTGAGTCTTAAATTATCTGAAATTTAAGACTCACAGAATCTTAGGCAATTAGTTTTGTTTAAGGGTTATTGTGTGTGTATCAGCTTTGTGAAACGCATCGAACAAATTTTTCAACGGTTGATATGCACCGACCGGAAACAGGGTATTTCCGCCGCCGCCGAAGAAAAACTTACGATTATATTTTAAAACATTGTTTGCTTTATCAATTCTTATGTCAATTTTTTGCGAACTGATTTTATTCGGATCGGCAATTTCTGCCGGAGCATCCGCGCTGTCTAAAGTAAAGCCTTCCGGCAATTGGATTTCAATATCATCATTTTCCGACCAGGCATAATGGAAAAAGATGTTATATTTGCGCGTTGCCGACGAAAATATAGGATTAGAACCGTATTCAAAAAATCCGGGTTGTAAAAACAGTCGTTTGCCCGTTTTTTGAGCATAATTCGGAATTCGAACCTTATATTCATAAGTAAAAGGTTTTTCCGATGTCATTATATTTTCGATGCTGATGCCGGAAACCTCGGCGGTGCTCATTCTTTCTTTAATTTCATCCTTCAGAGTTTCCTCACGTTTGCTTGGCGAATCATCATAACTATTCGATTTGTAAAGATAAGAAAGATGTCCCGTATAATCGATTTTTACTGTTCCTTCCAAAGTTCCGTCTTCGAGAAGCTTAAATTTTCCGGTGCGGTTTGCTACGGATTTTTCAACGCCGGAAGAAGAGGTTTCGGTTGTCACATAATCTTTATAACCTAACAATAAAACCGCCGTATCTTCTTCATTCCACGGCAACATTCCGTAAGAAACAAAAGGATCGCCCGGATCGTAATATTTCCATTGTCCGTTGACCTTAACGGCGATTGCACCGAAATGAATAAATGAAAGATGAGCTTGGCGCGGATTAAAAAAGAATTCACTTTTATCGCCGCCGAAGGCTAAACGCGCTTCAAGTCCGAGTGCCGATGCCAGCGAAGCAAACAATTCATTAATATCATCGTCCGTTCCCTGCAATTTTTTGTAGGTGTCGGAAGCCGATTTGCTCGATTTAATCAATTCTTTTTGCTCATCGGTCAATTGCGGATCGTATGTAATATTTTTAATTTTTGTCTGACAGAATTGATAAATTTTGGCAAGTTGCTCATCCGGTGCGGTTGCGCCGCCGACAATTTCGGTTGCCGCACTTTTTATATCCTTGCCCGGTTTGAGCGTGTCTTTAATATCAAAACCTTTGGAAAGGTAATAACCCGTTCTTGCCCAAAAATCGTTAGATGTTTCTTTCTCATCGGCATAATAAAGCAACAGCCACGAGCGAACTTCATCTTCGGGCGGCATTCGCGGTTCGTCTTTGAGAGCCGGAACATCAGTCATTGTTGCACGATAATAGCCGCCTTTATCTTTGATAAATTTATTATCATTCATATTAAAGGTGTAATATTTCGTGCTGTTATATGGCTTAAAATAATAGGAAATATTTTGAATCGGAACATCGTGCTGAAACATCATTCGCATATTACTTGCCGAACTGTTTTTGAATACTTCCTTGTAACGGTATTCGACGATTACGCCGGGTTCGATGTTCGGCACGGCAAAAGATTTCGCCTTGATTTTAGCCTTATCAAGTTTGGCAATTTCTCGTTCAAAAATATCTGCTTTATTTAACACAACGATTGTGCCGTCGGCTTTGATTACTCTGGCTTCGATGTCTTTGACTTTCTTGTATTTGTTAAATGTAACATCAATTTTGCTGTATTTTTCACGACCGTTTTCGGTGAAAATTTTCACGCGGATGTAATGTTTCATTACCAGATCGGTTTCTGAACTATCATCAACGCGAACTTCCCAGAAAAGGACTTCGGCATCGGCATCTGATTCAACTCGCGGAGTTTTCATTGCCAATTCTGCCGGAGTAATTTCGCGCCATTCGTCGCCGGCTAAAACTATTTGCGAGCAAAACAATGTCAAACAAAAAAAGGAAAGCAGGATAATACACTTCCCATTACTTAAAAACATAACTATATTTACCTCAATTTAAAGTTCTCTTTTTTAGAGTAAAATCACCACAAAATAATGCGGGTTTTTGAATTTGGGAAAGCCGCTCGGGGTTAGTCGGCTCATAAATAAAAGACTTATTTACTTCTGCATATTATAATACCGATTTTCATTTGGCAAGAAGGTTTTGCCCGACTGAAAATTTATTTTGTGCTATAATCTGGCGCAAAACGCTTTATAAACAAACCGATTATCATACAGGAGAACACTTAATGGCTATTGATTACAGTAAAATACAAGAACTTTTAGGCGCGGATGCCGAAACACTTTTAAATCATCAATCTACGACAATTCCCAAAGAAAATTTATATGTTCCGAGTGGAGATTTTGTTGATCGCGTCTGGACAGATTCGGATCGCAACCCGAATGTTTTGCGTTCGATTCAAACCCTTTTCGACAATGGCAGACTACGCGGCACGGGTTATCTTTCTATTTTGCCAGTAGATCAAGGAATCGAACATTCGGCGGGCGCGAGTTTTGCACCGAATCCGAAATTTTTCGATCCGAAAAATATCGTCGAACTCGCCATCGAAGGCGGTTGTAATGCGGTTGCTTCGACTTACGGTGTTCTCGGCGCAGTTGCCAGAAAATACGCTCACAAAATTCCATTCGTCGTTAAAATCAATCACAACGAACTTTTAACCTATCCGAATAAATACGATCAAGTTTTATTCGGCACAATCGAACAGGCGCGAAATATGGGCGCAGTTGCAGTCGGTGCGACGATTTATTTCGGTTCGGACGAATCAACGCGGCAGATCGTCGAAATTTCCGAAGCCTTTGCCTACGCGCACGAACTCGGAATGGCGACGATTCTGTGGTGTTATATCAGAAATTCTCATTTCAAAACTCCGCAGGGCGATATGCACGCTTCGGCGGATTTGACCGGACAGGCAAATCATTTGGGCGTAACGATCCAAGCCGACATTATCAAACAAAAATTGCCCGTCAATAACGGCGGCTACAACGCTCTGAATATGGAAAGCAGTTACGGCAAAACCGATCCACGCATTTACAGCGAACTGACGACGGAAAATCCGATTGACTTGGTGCGTTATCAAGTCGCAAATTGTTATATGGGACGCGCCGGTTTGATAAATTCGGGCGGCGAATCAAAAGGCGACAGCGATTTAGCAGACGCGGTTCGCACGGCAGTCATCAACAAACGCGGCGGCGGAATGGGCTTGATTTCCGGCAGAAAAGCGTTTCAACGTCCGACAAATGAAGGCGTTGAATTATTAAATGCAATTCAGGACGTTTATTTGAGCAAAGAAGTTACGGTTGCTTAATTCTTAATAATCTACTTTTTATTCTATCGGCGATCAGATTTATAAATTTGATCGCCGATTTCGATTTCCGGTCTTTTGAATAAGCAAATTTCACAAATCTTTTTTTGAATAAGCAAATTTCACAAATCTTTTATAGTTATTTCAAGATTTCAACGAGTTTCTATTCTAAAATTCAAACTGTTTTACTGTCACAAAATATGTATCTATGGTGTTTTAAGTGTATAAAGCACAATTACGCAAAAATTCAACGGAGAAAAATATGAAAATCAAAACGCAAAGATTATTTGCTATTGCCGTAATTTTATTATTTATGGCTTTTGCATCGGTCGTAATAATTTTACAAATGAAATTTGAGAGAGTTGCAGTTGCACAAGAAAAAACAGCTAAAACAACTCCAACTCCGACTCCCGAATTTGACCAAAAAGCGGCACTTGCCAAACTCCGCGAGCAGATCAAAGGAAAAGAAAATGAACCTGCCGGAAAAGTTTTCAAGAATTTACAAAATTTAGCCGAAGTTCCTGCCGGACGTTTGTTGGCGATGATGGAATTCGGCTATTCGCGTTCGTTAGGAGTAAATTGCACACATTGCCACACGCCTGAAAAATGGGAGTCTGAGGAAAAATCACAAAAACAAATTGCCCGTGATATGCACTTGATGACGGCAAAAATCAACACCGAACTTTTGGGAAACATAAAAAGTTTAGGTGAGAGAAAAGCCATTATAAATTGCACAACCTGTCATCGCGGCGAAGTAAAACCGGCTTTGAATTTACCAACTTCATAAAAGGTAATCAGCAATCGAAGACTACAAAAAATCTCCGGAACTGAACCCCGACAATAAAAATGCCGTAGAACAAAAAAAAGAAACTTGAGGGTGAAAAATAATTCATTATGAAAAACATTAAATTTATAGCTTTATATATCGTCTTGATTTTTATTTTCGGCACGATTTCTTTTGCTCAAAACAATGCGGATTCAAAAAATTTAACTGCTGACGAGTGGCGTGAAGATTTGCGTTATTTCGCCGAAACTTTGCCTAAAGCTCATAAAAATCTTTTTTATAAAATGTCTAAACAAGATTTTGAAGCGGCAATCAAAAATCTCGATGAAAAGATTCCGAATCTCGAAAGAAACGAAATCGTCGTTGAATTGATGAGAATTGTAGCGATGGTCGGCGACGGTCATACGAGATTGAGAATGGAACGGGAATTTGGCGGAAAAGGCGTTTTTCCCGTTAAGTTTTACTGGTTTGAAGACGGACTTTTTGTGCAGGCAGCAGCAAAGGAATATGAAAATCTGGTCGGCGGGAAAGTTGTAAAAATCGGCAATGATTCGGTCGAGCAGGCGTTACAAAAAACAAGTAAACTAACCGCAAATGACAATATGATGGGAATCAAAGGGATGTCGCCCATTTTGCTCTCGATTCCCGAAACTACGGACGCACTTAAAATCAGCGACGGGTTTGATTTCCTTTTAATCACGGTTGCAAAGAACGGAAAAACGCAAACTGTTTCGGTAAAACCGGGCGGACAATTGATGGATTTATTTCGCACACCGGCGACTTGGATTGATGCGCGAAAAGGCAATTTGCCACTTTATTTGAAAGAGCCGGAAAATAATTTTTGGTATGAATATTTGCCGGATAAAAAGTTAGTTTACGTGAAATACAATGCTGTTCAAGATAAAGATGATGAAACGGTTGCCGGTTTCTTCAAAAAGGTTTTTGAGTTTGTCGAAAAAAATCCGGTTGAAAAATTTGTCGTTGATATGCGAAACAACGGCGGCGGAAACAATGCGCTGAATCGTCCGATTGTTCTCGATTTGATCAAATCGAAGGTAAATGAAAAGGGAAAAGCCTTTGTCATCATCGGACGGCAAACATTTTCAGCCGCCCAAAATGGCGTTAATGAACTCGAAAAATATACAAATGCAACTTTCGTCGGCGAACCGACCGCCGCGAATCCCAATCATTACGGCGATGCTCGCCCCGTTACTCTACCAAACAGCAAATTAATCATTCAGGCTTCGACAATCTGGTGGCAGGACGTTGATCCACGCGACACACGCCAATGGACTGCGCCGGAAATCGCCGCCGAATTTTCTTCCCAAGATTACATCAATAGCCGTGATCCGGCTCTGGAAGCAGTTTTTAATTACAAGCCCGGAGTAAGTTACGCAGACCTCGTAAATGAAGCGACAAACGGTAAAGATATTTCGGTTTTTATCAAGAAATACCGTGAATTCAAAAATAATCCGCAACGAAAGTATTTCGAAACGGAAACCGAAATGAATCGTTTCGGCTATGTTTTGCTGAATTCAAAGCGAATAGATGAGGCAATTGAAATTTTTAAATTAAACGTCGAATATTACCCGATGTCGGCAAACGTCTATGATTCGCTCGGCGAAGCCTTTGTGCTCAAAGGCAATAAAGAATCGGCAATCAAAAATTATGAAAAAGTCCTTGAGCTAAATCCGAATACTCCGTCAGCAATTGACGCTTTGAAGAAACTAAAAGCCGGAAATTAAGAATTATGAAAGTTCTCTGAATCCGTTTCGACTTCCGTTTTTTCCAAGATGGCTTTATCTCCGACAAAAATTTTACCGCCATCGAGAACTTTGCCGAACGCTCCGCCGTTCCAATTCGGTTTTAGTGCGTTTTTCAAACCGGACAATTTTTCATTCATTGATTCACACGGCGTTGTTTCGCCCATAATTTGTATGCAGCAATCGCCGATCTTTAAAATATTCCCGCGAGTTTTCGTTAAATTTATTCCGCTAACCAATAGATTTGCCCGACGCGTTTCCGGCGGCAAATCACTTTCTAAATCCCTCATCACGGCTGTCCAAACTTCTTGCTCGATAATTGTTACCTGCCTACGACTGCCGAAACTTGCGTCTTCGACCAAACCTTTTCCGGCGACAAGATTTGCTTCGTCAAGCGAAATCATCTCGCCGCCCCATTCCTTTCTCGCCCAAATTGCCAGTAATTTTCCCGTTTCCATATTTAAACTAACCTTACTTGATATTTTGATGAATTGAAAACCTCAAACAAGTAAGCAAATAATTGTCAAACAACTCAAAGTTTTCTCATAAAAAAAATCATACAGAAAAAGTAGTTGGGTGATTTTTAATTTTTCTGAATCCATTTAATAAAATTCAACGAAAACCTAAGCAAAGGATAAAAACTTTTATTGAAAATAATGAAAACTAATTTAGAAGACTTGATAAAAGAAACTTTATGTCAAGAAGTTTTTAACTAATTTGTGAACTTTTAGACCAAAAAAGATTTTATCTTTGAAAAAATTAAAAATATTAGGAGTGGACAAGGGATATTATGAAAAAATTATTATTTGCGGTTTTTGCACTGGCATTAACTTTTACATTCGGAATCAACAATGCTTCGGCACAAGACAAAATGATGAAAAAGGGTGACAACCCGATGGTCGGCGGCGCAGCAATGCTCAAAACCAAAACAATCGTTGAAAACGCTTCGGCAGCCGACAATCTTACGACTTTGGTTGCAGCCGTCAAAGCAGCAGGTTTAGTTGATACATTATCATCAAAAGGTCCTTTCACGGTTTTCGCGCCGGATGATGCAGCTTTCGGAAAACTTCCCGCAGGAACCGTTGCAACTTTGGTAAAACCTGAAAATAAAGCTACTTTAACGAAAATTTTGACATACCACGTTGTCGCCGGAAAATACGATGCCAAAAAAATCATTAAAGCGATCAAAAAAGGTAAAGGTAAAGCAACACTTAAAACAGTTCAAGGCGGAACTTTGACAGCGATGTTGGACGGAAGTTCTGTTGTTTTGACAGATGAAAAAGGCGGAAAATCAACCGTAACAACAGCTGACGTTATGCAGTCAAACGGTGTCGTTCACGTAATTGACACAGTTGTGATGCCTAACTAATTAGATTATTTAACTTATTTTTGCAAGATAAAAAGAAAGCCGTGAAGACATAAATTTCACGGCTTTTTTAATTTTAAATACTCGGAAGATACATTTATCTTTGACAGTCTTGTTTGCTATTTAAAATAATCGAAAAATTACTATTATTTTTTTTCAACGTCGGAAATCTTTTGTATAGAACTTTTTCTCTTTTTCACAACTATGTATATTCTACTTTTATTTACCTGAAAAATGTAGGTTTTCTCTAACAAAAAAACTTGACAATCAAATTGTAATTTAATGCCCTCTTTGATGCTCTCATTATTTTAAGGCTAGAAACACTTTTTCAAAAAGCTGTGACTTTGGTGTCGAGTTTTTTGAAAATCAACACTTTATCACAATAAATTTGAAGTTACGATTTATGTGTAAAATGCCAGAAAGTTTCAGCATTACTGA
>JBBSAX010000088.1:0-19275 GCA_038251885.1 Pyrinomonadales bacterium
AATCGTTTTCTCAAACGCGGATTGGTTTCTTTATTCTCCAATACTTTCAACTCATCGGTGGTTTCTTTGATCTGATTGACGTAATCCACTGTTCTCATTGTTGGAGTTTAGCACACTTACTTACTAATTGTTCGTATTATTTTGGGTTAAGCGAATTTTTTTAACTTAAACGAACAAGTGTTCGCTTAACCTTAATAAAACAAATTATTTATAAATTTTATTTTTGTAAATTAAGCAAAAAAAGTTCTTGACTTTAAATTTGTTTTGCGGTAAAACTAAGGGCATCAGGAATCCAAAAAGGAACGCTCGAAGGTTTTTAATAAGAAAACTTTTCGGGCTTTTGCGTTTTAAACGATTTTTTATTTTACAAAAGTTTCCAGCCTTAAATCACTTCCATCAGTTGAAATTGAAACCGTTCCGCGCATACCCGTCATCAAGACTTTCGCACCCGAACTTTGCCAACGCTCGACGACTTCTTTGTGCGGATGACCGAAACGAGATTTTCTGCCCACCGGAATTATCGCGTATTCTGCCTTTGTTGCTTCGATAAATTGGGCAATCGAAGAAGTTCGGCTACCGTGATGCGCGACTTTTACAACATCTGCCTGAACCGCCGAATTTTCCGTCAAAAACTTTTCCGTTTCTTTTTCAATATCGCCCGTTAGCAAAAATTTTCTGTTTCCATAAATTATCCTCAAAACGAGCGAATGATTATTGTCAGAAACTGCTTCCGGCGACGAATCTTTTTCAGGATAAAGTATTTCGATTTTTACATTTCCAAAATTTAGAACTTCTCCACGTGAGAGTATTTCAGTTTCGGTATTTCTTTGTTCCAAAATTGAATAAAGTTGCTGAAAATCTTCATCGTCAAACGAAGTTCTGCCGAAAAAGGCTTCTTTCACCGCGAAATTCTTGGCAACATCCGAAAGCCCTTGAATATGATCGGCATCAGCGTGTGTCGCTAAAATGTAATCAACTTTTGAATAACCTTTTTCCCAGAGAAATTCTGAAACGACCGATTCACCGATTGATGGCGAATCAGGCTCAAAAAGCTCCGGGTCGTCGCCGTCGCCATTTTTTGAATAAATCTTGCTGAAATTCATTCTTCCGCCGCCGTCAACGAGCATCGTTTCGCCATTCGGAAACGTAATCAAAGCCGAATCGCCCTGCCCGACATCAAGAAAATCAATATGCAGTCTGCCATCAGCCAACGGCGCACTAAATGGATGAAAAACAATCAAACCAAAAAGTAAAATGAAACTTGAAGCAAAAACTATATTAAACTTTGAAATTTGATTTTTGTTCTTTGATCTCAAAGCAAATGGTTTCCAATTATTCAACAATAAAGTTAAAGCAATTAAAGGTAGAAAGTATAAAAGATAAACCACTTTGAGATTCCCTGAATAAACCGGAACACGCGCCGAAGCCAGATTATTTTCAATTAAAATCTGCGGGATAGAAATCAAAAACCAATTCAAAATTTCGGTAAATTTGATAAAAGGCAATGCGAGGGTTTGGTTAATTTGGGCGATAAATAAAGCAAAAACAGCTGCAAAACTTTCGAGCGCGATGTTTATTCCAACCCATAAATTCAAGATCACGCTGAAAAATGAAAGTCTATGAAAATAAACGGTTAAAAGAGGTAAAAGACAGATTTGAACAACAAGCGAAACCACGATTCCTTCAAATGTGTAGCGCAAAATTTTCTGCCAATCTTTTTCCGCGAATCTTTTCAAATACGGTGATTTAAAAAGATTCGCCATCCAGATTTGCTGCGAAACATCTCTTTTCCAGATATTTTCGCGCCAGTAAAGCATTTCGCAAAATCTTTTGAGCCAATTTGGAACATTGGGCGGAAAAGGATTTTCTACCGAAGGCGACCAACTTCCAATCGCGCGAAGATTTTCAATTAAGGGAAAAGCCATCGCGATTATGGCAGTTACGCTCACAATCGTCAGTTGAAAAGATTGATTAAAAAGGTCGTTCGGTCGCCAGACGAGCAAGATCAATACGCACGCGCCCAAAGCATTTAAAAGCGTTCCGCGCCTGTAAATCACTTGGGAAAACAGCAAAATCGTGAACATCAGAGCAGCGCGAACAACCGGAACTTCCGCGCCAACGGCTAAAGCGTAAATCCATAAAAACGCGCTTGCCATAATAAATTGCCAGAGTCTTTTTTTCGTGAAAAATCGAACAAAAAGCAAAATTAAACCGCCAATAAATGTAATGTGCAAGCCGGAAATCACGAGAACGTGAAATGTTCCGCCTTCCCGAAAAACTTCCGCCGTTTTTTTGTCGAGAAAATAACGGTTTCCCAAAAGCGAGGCGATAAGAATTCCCGATGTCGAAGAATTAAAATTATTTCTAAAATCTTCAATCAATTCCTTTCGGTAACTATAAATTGCGGCAAGCGGTGTAAAACCTTCCGCATCTGAAATCTTTTCGATAAGTAGCGGACTTTTTATAATTCCGGTTGCGTCAACATCCTGCTGATCGAGAATTTCTCTGCGTGACCGAACGCCCGGATTCAAGAAAGTATCTTCACGAATAAGTTGTCCGGCAACGAGAATTTTTGAGCCGTAATCTAGATTCAATTCTTCATATTCATTCTTAATTTCCTCATTTTCTATCGCCGCAAAAAGTCTGATTTTTCCTGAAACATCAATTGTTTCGCCCTTGTAAATCGCTTTTTTAGCTTTTATTAGAATAAAAATTCCGCCCACTGACAATTCAGGTTCGCGTTGCAAAACGCCTTCAATTTCAATCGGATCGCCCGACATTATTTGGTTTGTGTCATATAAAATCTTTAAACGATTTGCTGAAACCGACTGTTTTTCAATCGTAAAAAATAGTCCGCCGACCGAAATAAAAGCTACTGAAAGAAGAACGACAGCAAATTTTTGTTTAATAAAAAGCATCGAAAAAAATGCTGAGATTACACAAATTATTAAATAAATTGTCCGATTGATTGAGGTTAAATTTGCAGATAGAATTCCCGCCGCAAAACAAATTGACAACCACAAAAGCGGATAAATTGCGAGGTTTGATTTTTTAGATGTTTCGCCTGACATTTTGCGAAGATTTGAGTTTTTATTCAGCCTTTATAAGATGTTTGATCTCACGAAAACGCTTGTCGCTGATTCTTGCAACAAACATTAAATGTTCGGGCTTGCGAAATTTCCCGAATTTCTCACGGTGTTCAATTATTGCTCGCGCAGTTTTTGCTCCGATGTTCGGAATTTTTTCAAGTTCGACAATGGGTGCTGTATTAATATTTATTACAGTTTCAGAAACTATAACTTGATTTTCTGTTGATAAAACTTGTTTGCTTTGTTTTTTTCCGCAACAAACTGATAAACAACACAATATTAATAAAAGCAAAAGTTTAATAAAGAATTTATAACTGCTGAAATAACAAGACTTGTGAAAACCCATATTTTTCCTGCAACTATTATGTGCAAAATGTTAAAAGTTCATTAAAAATAACCGTTTAGATAATTTGAAAAGCTGTTTTCCACAACCTTTTCCACAGTTTGCTGTGGAAAACTGTGGAAAACTGTAGATTTAATGATAATTTTAAGTTACAAATATGTTAAATCAAGAAATATAAAACACTTAGCGGAAAGTAACAATTTTTACATTGAAAATCTCAACTCTTTCACTTTTTCACTTTTTCACTTTTTCACTTTATATCTCTCTGCCTTCTTCGGCTTCCTGTAAGGCTTCATAGGCTTTTTGTAAGATCGGACGGGCGCGTTTACTGCCATCCATTTCACCGATATAGCCTTCGGCGACAAGCGCGTCTAAAATCGCGGCGGCGCGTCCGTAACCGATGCGTAAATGTCGCTGAAGCAAAGATGTTGACGCACGTTTTGAACTTACAACGCACTGCAAAGCGTCGGCAAAAAGCGGATCGTTTCTACCGGGAAGATCGCCTGACTCGTCCATTTCTTCTTCCGATTTCGTGATTGTTTCATCATAATCAGGATTTCCCTGCTGTTTGATGTGTTCGACAATGTTCCGAATTTCATTCTCGTCAACAAACGCACCGTGAACACGGATGATCTGCGAAGTTGCCGGAGGCAAAAACAACATATCGCCACGTCCCAAAAGACTTTCCGCGCCGTTGCCGTCAATAATCGTCCGCGAATCAATTTTTGACGAAACGCGAAACGAAATTCGCGCCGGAAAATTTGCTTTGATCAGACCCGTAATCACGTCAACAGAAGGTCTTTGTGTCGCTAAAACCAGATGAATTCCGACGGCGCGAGCCATTTGCGCGAGCCGCGTAATTGAGGATTCGACTTCTTTACCGGAAGTCATCATTAAATCGGCTAATTCATCAATTATAATGACGAAATAAGGCAGAGGTTTGTGAGCTTCGCCATTTTCATCTAATTGTCCGCCAGCGTTTCTTTTCTTGACTTCCGTGTTGTAACCGTCAATATTTCTTACGCCCCAACCCGCGAGATGTTTGTAGCGGCGTTCCATTTCGGAAACCGCCCATTTCAGGGAAATCGCCGCGCGTTTCGGATCGGTGATAATCGGCGTTGCCAGATGCGGAATGTCTGCATAAACGCCGAGTTCGAGGCGTTTCGGGTCAACCATTATGAATTTCACTTCATCGGGTTTCGCTTTATAAAGAATCGAAACGACCAGAGTATTCACGCCGACGGATTTTCCCGCGCCGGTTGCGCCCGCGATAAGAAGATGCGGCATTTTTGCGAGATCGGCAACGTAATTTAAACCGTCAATCGTTTTTCCTAAAGCCAAAGTTAAAAGAGATTTTGATGACTGAAACTTTTTGGATTCTATGACTTCACGCAAGAAAATCGTTTCGCGTTCCCGGTTCGGAACTTCTATGCCAACAAATGCTTTCCCGGGAATTCTTTCGATTCGGATTGATTCGGCTTTTAAAGCAAGACATAAATCGTCAACCAAACCCGTTACCCGTGAATACTTTACACCCGGATCGGGTTTGAATTCATAGGTAGTCACGACCGGACCCTGACAAATGTGCATCACGCGCCCGGTTACATTAAATTCTTTTGTTTTCTCGGTTAATTCCTGCGCGATTGCTAAAAGTTCTTCGTCTTTTTGTTCGATGCGCGGCGGTTGCGGAGTTAAGAATTCGGATTCCGGCAATGTATAATTGTCGTAATTCTGCGGTTTGCGTGATTTTTCAAAAATTTCTTCATCATCAGTGTCTTCGAATTCTTCAATTAAATCAGCATCCAAATCACCTGTTTCCTGAACGGGCGTAATCGGAATTTTTTCCGATTCAGCCACTAAATCTGTAATTTCAGTTGTCGGTTCTTCTTTTTTCTCGGCGATTATTTCCGGTTTCTTTTCGGGAATCGCAATTGTCGGCACGAATTCTTCCGGTTCTTCAATTTTAACTTCCGGTTTAATTTCCGGTTTAATTTCCAGTTCTGAAACCTCTTTGACGGATTCTTGATTCTCTCCAATCTCTTGCGGTGAATTTTTAAATCGCGCGAAAATTTCCGAAAGTTTTTCGCCAATAGTTTCTTTTTTTACCTCAACTTCTGCCGGAATTTCATCGCCTTTAGCAATTGCCGGAATTTCCGGTTCGGTAACGGCTTCGCGCACGCGGCGGCGTTTATCTAATCTATCAAGAGCCGATTTGTTTCGGGCTTCGCGCCATTTTTTATAGCCGATAAAATAATCTTCAAAACGCATTTGAAAATTTTGCCACGCTAGTTCAAAGTCGCTGAAAAATGAAATTATCGAGAGATTTGTAATTAATAAAAGCGAAGTCAGTAAAAAAACGGTTAATAAAATTCCCGTACCGATACTTCCTAGCAATGACGAAAATATCTGCGTAAAAAATGCGCCGATTATTCCGCCTTGTAAGCCGAAAAGATATGAAAAACTCGCCAACGAAAAAATCAGTAAAAAATAACCGATAACTCGCGTAACTGAAGTCGGCGCGTCTTTTGCGCGAAAAAATCTCCAAGCCGCAATTCCGAGCAAAGCAGGAAAAAAGTATGCGGAAAAACCGATTATTTGAAACAAAAGATCGGCAAAAACCGCGCCGACAACGCCGATCCAATTTTGCGTTTTTTGCGATGAAGCGGTATTAAAAGACCAATCGTTCGGGCTATAAGTGACTAAACACAAAAAAATCAGAACCGCCGATGCCACCAAAACTACGGCAATAATTTCGTTTATTGTCGAATAATCTCTCGTTACGGCGGCGGTTGTTTTTTTTGATGTTGCTGTTCTCGTTGCCATTTTTAGATTCTACAATTAAAACTTCAGATTCCAAATATTAAACAAGCCGGGAGCGCAAGCATCTTGCTTGCAATGAGCGCGTAAGCGCGAAAAACACTTTGCAATGAATAAACTTGGTTTTGATTAAACGTCGTTTCACTGCTTGCGCGACGATGCAGGCAAGATGCTTGCGCTCCCGTTTTACTTGATCGCTGATGTCTGTGCGCCCTTCTTGAAAAGTAAAAATTCCTTGATAAAATCGTCAATATCGCCATCCAAAACCGTTTCGACATCTGTTCTTTCAAATTTTGTGCGTGTATCTTTGACGAGGCGATAAGGATGCAAAACATAATTGCGGATCTGCGAACCGAATGAAATATCCTGTTTACTTGCTTCGAGTTCGGCAGATTCAGCCAAGCGTTTATCAAGTTCGAGTTCGTAAAGTTTCGACCGCAAAACCTTCATCGCCACGGCGCGATTTTGAAGTTGCGAACGCTGATTTTGACAAGTTACGACAGTATTCGTCGGCAAATGCGTGATGCGAACGGCGGAATCGGTCACATTTACGTGCTGACCGCCCGCGCCGGATGAACGATATGTATCAACGCGCAAATCCTTTTCGTTGATTTCGACTTCAATATCCTCGTCAATTTCCGGTGAAACGAACAATGAAGCAAAAGAAGTTTCGCGGCTTCCGCCCGAATTGAATGGCGAAATTCTTACAAGGCGATGAACTCCGGCTTCTGTTGCGAGAAGTCCGTAAGCATATTCACCTTCGACGCGAAAAGTTGCAGACTTTAATCCGGCTTCGCTTCCCGCTTGTTCGTCCAGAATTTCGACCTTAAAACCTTTATTTTCTCCCCATCGAATATACATCCGAAGAAGCATTTCTGCCCAATCCTGCGCGTCTGTTCCGCCTGCACCTGATTGAATCGAGCAGATCGCGTTGTTCGCGTCGGTTTGCCCCGAAAGCAGAATTTCGATTTCGGCTTCATCAACTTCCTTGCCGAGATTTTCAATTAAATCTTCCAGTTCCTGAATTGAATCTTTATCCGTTTGGGCAAATTCAATCAAAACTTCCGCGTCGGAAACAAGGATTTCAAAGCGTTCTTGTTTTTCCAGAGTACGTTCGATACGGCTTCGTTCCTGCACGATTTTCTGCGCTTTGTCCGAGTCATTCCAGAAATCCGGCGCATTGATGGCTTCGCTTAATTTTTCAAGCCTTTCGCGTTTTGCAGGTGCGTCAAAGAAACCTCCCAAGTTGGGTAACTTTTTCTTTTATTTCTTGGTATTTTGTTTGTAAATCGTTTAATTCCATTTTGTTTTATTGATGCGCTCCGATATGAAATCTCATTCCGGTTAATGTTCCGTCCAAATAACTTGCGGGGCGAAACAAATAATATAAATAAACTTTATCAGCTGGAAAAATCACATAAGATTGATTGTCTTTTTCCCAGACCTCAATGTTGATCTCCCTGAAAACCACGTAACTTGCTGCGTAAATCAGAATTAATACAAAAATTACGATTATAAAATTCCGTTTCATTTAATTTTAGTTAATAACTTTTATTTCAAATCTTCGGTGTTATATCCAGACCACTGAATTTCTCTAGCTTTTATTTGAGAATCACTCCTTATTAGTAACTTTTCATATTCTTTGTCAACCGGAAAATCTCCATAATATTTATAATTAGCATATTCATTGTTTCCATAAAGTCGCGCACCACTATATGCAAATGAGTATTCTTTTCCATCTTCATCTACAAGTTTGATTTCGGGATTAATTACTTCTCCACTTGGAATTTTAATTCCTTCTGACGATGCAAAAGTTTCATAAGGCGGTTCTAAAACTATTGAAATATAATTAATATCTTTATCAATTTTCACTAAGTTTCGAGTATTAATTTCTTTCCACTCGGAAGTAATGAAAATATTCTTTTGTAAAGTAACTTCTTTAATATAGCTGCCCAAAACCCACCATTTTACAAATACAAATAACCCAACAAGAACTAAAAAAAATCCTGCTGATCCGATTATCAAAAATTTTACTTTACTTTTCATAATTGATCTTTTAGATGAGAATTTTTCCAAAAACTCAAAATCAACAAACCTAAACTAGCAACAATCGAAAGCCACGCGAACCAATCGCCGTATTTAACGTAGAAAGTTTTGCTTCCATCCGATTTTGTCATTGACCAAACGCGGATTTCTTCTGTATATGATTCCGACGGTTGCAAAATTTCGCCTCGCTCATTGATATAACCCGTAATTCCAACGTTCGTTGTTCGCAAAACCGGACGATTTGTTTCAACAGCGCGAAAAACCGCGCTTGCCAGATGCTGTTTCAAAACGCCTGTTTTGCCCAAATACCCGTCGTTTGTCATTTCGATTAAAACATCCGCGCCATTTTTAACAAATTCTCGTGCAAGTGTCGGGAAATGCGATTCGTAACAAATCAAAATTCCTGTCTTTACTTCTCCGATATCAAAAATATCGTATTCTTTACCGAGTTCAAAACTTCCTATTAATGTCGGAATAACTTTCTGAATCTCTTCGGGAACGGGCGCGTATTCGCCAAACGGAACGAGATAAATTTTATCATACTGCCCGATTTTTCTGCCTTGAGCATTAACTAATACTACAGAATTAAAATAATTCCCTTTTGATTCATTAGGTTCGGCTGAATTGAAAAGGACATAAGCATTATGTTTCAACGCAAAATTCGTAATAAATTGGCGAAATTCCGAATCTTCCTCATACATAAAATTCATCGGTGATTCGGGGAAAATTATCAGCAGAGGATTTTTTTTATAATCAGGCTGCTCCAAAGCTAATTTTGCCAAACCTTCTTCAGCAAGTTTGACGTGCCGTTCCCGCAGATTGAGCCATTTTTCATAATTCAAACCGCTCATCGGAACATTTGCCTGAATTGCCACGACATTTGTTTTACTAAAATCATCTGATTTTCCATTTTCAGAATTTACGACAGATTGATTTTGGTAGCTGAAAAACAAAGTAAAAACAACAAATAAAACAGCAGAAACCGGAATGAATCTGAAAATAATTTTTGTTTTCTGAACGGGAAAAAAAATAAATGCAAGAAAGGCGTTCGTCAACAAAACTAAGAATCCGACAAGATAAATACCGCCGTATTGCGCTGATTGAATGAATGTCGGATTAAACGCTTGCGAATACGCAATTTCATTCCAATTATTAAAACTGATGTGATACCTTGCAAATTCAAGCGCAGTCCACAAAAACGGTGCGGCAAAAATTCCGTAACTTCCCAATCTCTTTAAAATGATCGAAAGAAAACCTGCAAAAACCGCCGAATAAAGTCCGACAATCGAAACTATTATCAAAACTAAAAAATACGCGACGAACCACGGAAGTCCACCGTAGGTCGTCATTGCAAAAGTCAGCCACCAACAAGTTCCGAAGAAAAATCCCATGCCGAAAACCCAACCCAGAATAGCGGATTTTAAAAAAGATTCCTTCTCGCGCTCAATGGCATAAAACAGCGGAATTAAACCGAACCAGGCGATAAACCACAAATCGAAATCCGGGAATGAAAGCGTTAAAAGTGTGAATGAAATAACAGCTAACAATACATTTGCAAACTTCGGCAACTTAGCTTTGGAAAAAGAAAACTTCATAACGTCAGTTTAACAAATAAATTCTGAATACCGTGAATTCAAAACTGTTTCAATACCGATTTTGTTCTAAATTCACTATAATTTAAGACGAAATTGACCTTAAAACCACTAATCAATTTTCCGGCAAACTCTATGTTTGCTTGACGCTTCTAAGAGATGCAAGTATTATGATTGTTTACATTTTATGTGAAATAATCAAAACAAGGGGGCAAAATAAAATAATGAAACCAGAAATACATCCTAAATACGACGAAATCACCGTAGCTTGTGCTTGCGGAAATACTTTTCAAACACGCTCGACAATGGGTGAAGATTTAAATATTGAAATCTGTTCGGAATGCCATCCGTTTTTTACCGGAAAGCAAAAATTAGTTGATACCGCCGGACGCGTTGACCGCTTTAACAAGCGTTACGCCCGAAGTGGTGCGGCGACTGCGAAAGCATCCGAATAATATAATTGGGAAAAAGGTGAACTTTTTTACAAACCAATATTAGCCTATAAAAATATAACGCCGACGCTTTTTCGCGCCGCTTGCTCTTAGTGTAAAATCTCTAAAGAGCAGACGCACAAGAAAAAAACTTCGGCGTTATTTTTTATTTGAATTCCGATTTGATTAGACATCTTTAGACATTAAATTGAAATCAAAAGCCAAAGCTATGAAAAACAAAAAAAAATCCGTACGAAAAATTACACTTTTGCACACATTATTCAGCGTTCAGCGTGATTTGATTGTCGGCGGTCAAGCCGTGATGGAAGGCGTAATGATGCGAACTCCGAGTGCGTATGCGATTGCCTGTCGCAAATCCGACGGTACAATCATTAAAACAGCGGAAAGTCTGCCGAAATGGAGCGATAAGCATAAATGGCTCGATATTCCGGTTCTTCGCGGCGGCGCAACTTTGATTCAATCAATGGCTCTCGGCATTAAAGCTCTGAATTTTTCGGCGCAAGTCGCGCACGAAGATATGGAAGAACAGGAAGCCTTAGAAAAAGCGAAGGAATTTCAAACCGAAGCAGTTTTAGCTGGCGGAACTTTGGACGAAAATTTCACGAAAGCGCGAACGACAGTAATTATGCCGGAGAAAAAGGAAGAGAAGAAGAAGGCTTCGCAAGCGGCAGGCGCGGTCGGTTCGATAATTTTCGCGCTCGGTTTTAACATTTTGCTTTTCGTCGTTGCGCCGCTTCTTTTAACCAATATTTTATTTATCGCGCTCGGTTGGGCAGGTCAGCCGACGCTTTCCGAAAATGCCGCGTGGTGGCAAACGGCGATGGCGTATATTTGGCGAATAAAACTCGATACATTCGGTTCATGGGTTGGCTTTAATTTAATTGACGGCATCATCAGAATGATCTTTTTCGTATTGATGATTTTTTCGATGTCGTATTTGAAAGACATTCGCAGAGTTTTTGAATATCACGGCGCGGAACACAAAACGGTTTTCGCTTGGGAAAAAGGCGCGGAATTAACGCCGGAAAACGCGCACGTCCAAAAACGTCAGCATCCGCGTTGCGGAACTTCGTTCTTGATGGTCGTGATGCTCGTTTCAATCGTTCTTTTTTCGGTCATTACGTTTGAAGCAACGTGGCTGAATTTGCTTGTCAGAATTATCTTAATGCCGCTTGTTGCCGGACTTTCTTATGAGATTATCCGCTACGCCGCGAAAAAAGAATCGAGTGTTGTGTTCAAATTAATGACGCTTCCCGGTCTTTGGCTGCAAAATATCACGACACAAGAACCTGACAGCGAACAACTCGAAGTTGCGATTGAAGCATTAAAAGAATCTCTGAAATTTGAGCCGATTGAGGCACAATTTGTTCCGGCTGTTGATAGAGAATTGGAAGTTGTAGTTTAGCGTTTTGATTTTTAATTTACGGTAAATTTCATTAAAAATTAACGGTTACACAATTAAATTAAAACGGATAAATTATTATGTTAGAAAAACTTGCACAAATTGAAGAAAACTACGAAGACCTGAACACACAACTTTCTTCGCCGGATATTATGTCCGATATTTCGATCTATACCAAGCTGATGAAACAGCACGCTTCATTGGGCGAAATTGTTTCAAAATACCGCGAAGTTAAGAAAATGAATGAAGAACTCGCGGGAGCAAAAGAACTTCTGGCTGAAACGGAAGATGCAGATATGCGCGAACTCGCCGAAATGGAAATTGCGGAAATCGAAGAAAATCTTGAAAAGGCGGAAGAAAAGTTAAAGTTTCTATTGATTCCGAAAGATCCGAACGACGAGAAAAATGTCATTCTCGAAATTCGCGCCGGAACGGGCGGCGATGAAGCGACGCTTTTTGCGGCGGAAATTCTGCGAATGTATGCGCGTTATGCTGAACGTCAGGGCTGGAAGATGGAAATTATGGGAATGTCCGACACAGGTGTCGGCGGTATTAAAGACGCTTTTGCGATGATCGAAGGCGATAATGTTTATTCAAAAATGCGTTATGAATCGGGCGTTCACCGCGTTCAGCGCGTTCCGCAAACCGAAACTTCCGGTCGAATTCATACTTCGGCAATTACGGTCGCAGTTCTCCCTGAAGCTGAAGAAGTTGATGTGCAGATTGACCAAAATGATTTGCGAATTGATACTTTTTGTTCGAGCGGTCCGGGCGGTCAATCGGTGAATACGACTTATTCAGCCGTCAGAATTACCCATCTTCCGACAAATGTTGTCGTTTCGATGCAGGACGAAAAATCGCAGATCAAAAACCGCGAAAAAGCAATGCGTGTTTTGCGTGCAAGATTGCAGGAAATCGAAGAACAAAAACAGCACGACGCGCTGGCTTCGGAAAGAAAATCACAGGTTGGAACAGGCGACCGTTCGGAAAAAATTCGCACTTATAATTTCAAGGAAAATCGCGTTTCGGATCACCGAATCGGTTTGACGACTCACCAACTCGAATCCGTAATGGAAGGCGGTTTGGACGAATTTGTTGATGCTTTAACCCAACATTATCAAACAGAAAAATTAAAAGCCGAAACTGTTTCGGCATAAAAAGTCTGGGAAGTCTGGAAAGTCTGAGAAGTCTTGGAAGAAAGGGACTTTCTAGACTTCCTAGACTTCCTAGACTTCCTAGACTTTCCAGACTCTATGGTTACAAGACTTTATCTCGTCAGACACGGACAATCTGCCGGAAATGCCGAAGGAAGATTCGGCGGACATTCGCCGACTCCGCTTTCTGATTTGGGTGAAGAACAAGCTAAAATTACCGCAAACTATTTATTAAAAGAAAGAATTGGCGCAATTTATTCGAGCGATTTAATTCGCGCCGTTAAAACCGCTGAACCGCTTGCCGAACTTCTCGATTTACCGATAATTAAAACCTCTGCCTTCCGCGAAAGAAAAGTAGGGGTTTTAGAAGGATTGACGTTTGACGAGTCAAAAGCGCAGTATCCGAAAGATTATTACGCGCTTGTTAATCGAGATATTCAGCACGTAATTACAGGGGGCGAAAGTTACCGGCAACTTTTAAGACGAGCGACCGGAGTCTTGCGTGAAATTCTCCAAATTCATCGCGGCGAAAGAGTCGCCATATTCTCGCATACCGGAACGATCTGCTTTTTAACCTTGCATCTGATCGGCGCAATTCACCGCAAAACCCAAACAACACCGTGGCTCGTAACTTCCAATTGCGGCATCAACCGCTTTGAAATTCGCGGACTCAGAAATATTCGCGTGATGGCAATCAATGATACGCGCCATTTGACCGAAATCTCCGGCAACGATTCTTTTGCCGCACATTAGATCTTAAAAATCCTTCAAAACAAAAAAAGACCGGAGCAAGAAAACTCCGGTCTTAAAGTTTATTTCCGAATATTCAAATTAGAATGAATAACGGAAACCAAACTGCATTTGGCGCGGTTCGCCCTGAATTGTATCGTAAAGGCGACCGAAGCTTCCAGGTGCATTTTGTTGGAGAACGCCTGTATCTTGCGGTAAGCCATAGGATGTACGTGTTACAGCATTACCTGAAATATCAAAGTACTGTACGTTCGTGACGTTAAAGACTTCCCAACGGAATTGGAATTTGTGGTTTTCACTCCAGGGCATCGTAAATGTCTTGGAAAGACCTAAATCCATAGTCGAATATCCGGGTAAACGGAAAACATTGCGGTCTCCTGTTTCACCGGGACGAGCATTGCGGAATGAATTAAACGCTTGTTGCGGACTTGAAAATACATTTCGTGTATCGCGATTGACTCCGAAATCAACGTTTGATAAACGGACTCCATTTGATTGAACATTCCAGTTCGTTGCCCATTGTGCCGCATCAAACGGCGGCGAAAATGGCAACCCTGTATTCCACCGGTAAACGCCGGCAAGCTGCCATCCACCAAGGAAAGCATCTGCTACTGAATTCAGATCACTGAAATATGCACGACCTTTACCAATCGGGAGTTGAAAAATGAAGTTTGCATTGATGGAGTGTTTTATATCAAAATCCGAAACCGAATACTGATCATCTGGTCTCAGCGGATTTAAGATAAACTGTGAACCATAAGAACCGCCGGTTTGCAAACCCGAGGCGTTATCCATTGATTTTGAAAATGTATAATTAATGTCATAAGACAAAATATCTCCAAGTCTTTGACGCAACGTAAACACGCCGCCGTGATAGTCTGATTTAGCTATCGAACTATACGAAGAAAATGCTGCATATTGCGGATGGAAGAACATATTCGGAAAACGTCCTGGATTTGATGGTAATCCGAATGCTGTCGCATCATCAATAATTAGCTGAATAAAAGTATAGTCGGCAATATCAAAACCATCTCTTGATATTAAACCGAAAATAGCCTGCGTATTATTATTTGCCGGAAGTCCGAAACCAGCAAGTGCTGTTCTCGCATTCGGAAATAAGTTCTCAAAATATGGAATTGCACCCAGACTCGTGATCGGAGTATTTGCATTACGTGCATCAACCAATAAACCAGCCGCTGTGTACCAGTCCATTCCGGTTGCCGGATCAACCAAATTATTAAGTGCCATTACATCGCGTGTTGCCAGAAGATTTCGGGCAGAACGTCCAACATACGAAGCTTCAACATACATTCCTTTAGGCAGTTGGCGACCGTATGAGACATTCCATGTGTAATGAGTTGGCGATTTGATCGTTCCGTCAAGCGAAACTTCAATACGCTGTTCTTCATCAGCCGGAGTACTGAATCTTTGGACCGGAGCAGGAATTCCAGGGAGCGCGCGGATAGCTTGTCCGAAGCCTGTAAATGGCGGTGCCGGTCGGTCTGTTACATTGTAAGTATTAGCAGAAATACCAACCGATGATGTAAATCCGATCGTTGACAGACCATCAAAGGAAACAGCTAATTGCTGACCAAAATAGTCGTTCAAGATTCTGAATCCGCCGCGAATCGTCGAGTCTCCTTCATTACCGAATAATTTTCTCAAGAATCCGCCTTCAAAATTCGGTGACCACGCAATCGCAACACTCGGTTGGAAGTTATTCCAATCCATACTATAAAAACCTGGAGCATTGTTTGCAGGTCCGGCTTTCTCGAAATTAATCAAGTCATTAAAAGGGACACCTTGTGCGGCACTTGCTATACGACGGTCAAAATAGTCGCCCAATCTTATATCAGGAACAACTTGGAATCCGTTTTGCTCATAAACCGGACGGCTTAAACCATAGCGCAATCCTGCGGTTAAGGTTAGGTTACGTCTGATTTTCCAGGTATCCTGTACATAAGTATCATATTCTTCAGTCGCAAAATTACGATTTACCGGAGTTCCTGCGGGCAGAACACTTCCGTCAATATCAAAGGTAAAATTACCGCTGTATTGCGAAAACCGTCCAATTAAAGCAGTTGCCGCATTTTGAACTATAGAGCGATTGCCGCTTGCAATTGTGTAACCGGCAGCTGTAATTTGATTGGAAACGACCGCACCTGAAAGATCATAAAAAGAAGGATTTGTAACACCATCATCAAATGCATTGCCTAAATCTTCACGTTTGTTACGAATAATTCGCACATTACCACCGATTTGAATAGTATGATTACCTTTTATCCAGGTAAGATCATCCGTCAAATTGTGTACGGGCGTTACGCGGCTCAGCGTTCTGCTGAAAAACAAAGGTTGATAAACAAATCGGAAGCTAATTGCGTTGTCTGAGGAGTCGCCTTGTGTGCTGAAAGCCTGGCGACTTAAACCGTAACGGAAATTGTTTACGATATTACTATTAACCGTCCAGTTATGCCCAACAACGAATCCGTATGGATGTTCCCAAAGAGAGGTTGACGGAGTATCAGGAAAATATGATGTTCCGTTGTTAAGATCATATTGATAGTTACCACGGAAAAACAAGGACTGCTTATCATTGAGCAAATAATCGAAGCGAACGATATGAGTATTTTCGTCATCCGTTGTTGGCGAATTAAAACGAAATCCGCCGGTATTTAATCCGTCGCCAAAGCCGGGTTCATTTGCCGAATAACGTGAAGCCGCACCGGCAAACACAGCAACCGCTGCCTGATTTACTCCAACTTGCGAATAAATAGTATTTAATTGAGCTGTTGTTAATGCACATAATCCATTAACACAACCCGGACCGGTTCCGTTAAACTTCAAAATACCTTGTCCTAAACTGGCTAAAGGTACTGTTCTAACAACTGAAGCGTCTTGCTGTTCTCTTTGTCCTTCATAAGTATAAAAGAAAAATAATTTGTCTTTCTTGATCGGACCACCGACTGCGCCGCCAAAGATGTCGCGCGCCAAACTTGGACGCTCAACTCCTGCCAAATTGTTAAAGAAACTATTGGCAGAAAAAGCTGTCGGGCGATAGAAGTAATAAACTACCCCGCGAAAATCGTTGGTACCGCCCTTTGTAACTAATTGAATTTGTGCGCCGGACGAACGACCTTGGTTGGCATTCGGATTATTGGTCGTGATACGAAATTCTTCGATTGACTCGGTCGTAACTCTCAAAACCGAATCCTGAGATGTTTGAAACTGCCCAGTACGTCCGCCGGTCTGTTGGTCATTAATGTCAACGCCATCAAGGGTGATGTTAGCCTGATCACTTCTGCCGCCCGCAACATAGCCTTCCCTGGTTACGCCAGGCTGAAGCGTCAAAAGATCATTAACTCGTCTTAAATTTGTCGGAAGTTGTGTAATCTGTTCGGGAACAAAGTTATTACCGATACTAGCATCTTGGGTATTAACAACAGATTCAATTGTGTTTGCCGTAACATCAACGATTGCTGTTACTTCCCCGAGTTCAAGAGAAATATCTAATGACAATTGATTGCCAACCGATGCTTCGGCATTTCTGGCAACAGACTTTTTAAAGTTTTGTGCTGTAACTTCGACTGTATAATTTCCCGGTGGAATCCCCGGAAAATTGTAGCCTCCGTCATTATTTGTGACAGTATTTCTGCTAAACCCTGTATTCGGATTAGTTATCTTTACAGAAGCCCCCGGAATAACTGCGCCTGCCTGATCTTTGACAGTACCTATAATTCCGGATGTTCCTGATTGAGCGTTAATAGTTCCTACCATCAGAGCAGAAACAAAAATCGCCGTCAAGGTCATTAAAACCTTTACCTTAAAAGTGTTAAAACTCATAGTGCCTCCTTAGTGTCTTAATTAAAAAATAATGACGAATGAAAATTTATAAAAAATTTAAACGCATTTTGCGTTCCTTTCAGCAAAATTTGTGTATTGTTGCAGAAAACACAAGGTAAATCTTAAAAAGTAACTTTGTATAGAAATAGATTATCCAAAACTTTTTTGGATAAAATTCAAATTTTCGGGAATAAGTTCTCTGAATTATAGCATAACTAATTTTTTAACAAAGAAATAATTGTTTTGACGGCAGTTGCACCCATCCCGACCGCGCTGCTGATTGTCGGTGCGGACGGATTAGCGACATCTCCAATCGCAAAAATTCCTTTGATATTTGTTTCGCACAGATTGTCTGTTTTAATGTAGCCGCTTTTGTCCAAATCAATCTTTCCGCGAAGAAAATCGGTGTTCGGCTGAACGCCGATGCGAATCAAAACGGCATCAACGGGCAGAATTTGGTGTTTATCCGTTTTCAGATTTTTTAACGAAACCGCTTCGATTCTTTGATCTCCGCTGATTTTTGTGAGAACCGTATTAAACAATATTTCAACATTGTCGAGATTTTGAACTTGTTCGATAAATTCGGCACGAGCGCGAAACTCGTTTCCACGGTGAACCAGAAAAACTTTTGAGGCGGTTTCCGATAAGATCACAGCATTTTCAAGCGCGGCATCGCCGCCGCCCGCGATTATTACATTTTTATTTTTTACCGAGTCTTTATCGCGGTTCCCCGACGTGAGCAGTCCTTTATTTTCAAAATCGTTTTCGCCTTCGATGTCCAATTTTCTGCGCCTAACTCCGGTGGCAATAATCAGATATTTTGCCGAAAAGTGTTCACCGTTTTTGAGAAAAACTTCCTTTTGTTCTAAATCAACTTCTTTAACTTCTGCTTGCAAATGTTTGACAAAATCGCGGTTCGATATTTGTTTGAGAAAAACATCGCGCAACTCGCGTCCATTTGCAGCTTTTGTGCCGAGATGATTTTCGATAGCGTTATGCGTCCAGAGAAGTTGTCCGCCGAATTCTTTTTCCGATTCCAAAAGCAGAGCATTTAAGCCGAGATCATCACACCAAAGTCCTGCGGAAAGTCCCGCCGCGCCGCCGCCGATGATTATCACATCATAATTCATAGATTTTTATTTTCAAGATTTTATGCCTTTTCGTCAATTAGATTTATATTTTTTTCAATCTAATAAAAACAGTAGATTCGCTATTCGCCGGGAGCGCAGGTTGCTAACCTGCATGAGTGCGATAGCGCGAAAATTGCCGTTGGAATCCAAGTTTTAGAAAATAAACTTAATTCGTTTGCTCTCGCAAACGTGCAGGTTGGCAACCTGCGCTCCAGTCAAAACTTTTTTGTGGTCTGATGTTTGCATAAAGCAAATCAAAAGATTGGTTGCGTAACCAATTTTCATTTTCTTAATTTTCCTCTTTTACCTCACTTTTTCTCATCTTTTGACGGATAAATTTCATTCCGTCTGTTTTAGGAACTGCAAATTTTTGTCATTTATAGTTTGTCACTTTTTGTCACTTTGATTGATATGTTCTCTAAAGTCAATTTTATTAAAAAACCTCTTGCGATGGTGTTAAACAACTGTGTCGCAATAGTTAAAGACTTTCTCAATACTTTTGCAGTCTTGTCTTCCGCGTGGCATTTATTTTGCTCTAAAATACGTCGGTTTAAGGTATTAGCGCATTCAATACCTCAAATTCACTTTGGATCTCTTCCAAAATTTAGAAATTTCATTCCGCAAACAATATGAAACTACAAATTGAAAATAATTCATCGT